>CAZRNK010000162.1:0-2516 GCA_964601435.1 uncultured Oscillospiraceae bacterium
TATACAGGTAAATCCACGTTGCTACAAATGTGAGGTCACTTCATATTGTCCTATGGCGTCATTGGCACCCAGGTCATTGATATGAATACCGGGGAGATCATTTCCCAGGAGATTGGCGGCACGCTGGAGAACGCCGGAGGCTCCACGGCTGCCAGCGGCAGCGACATTGAGCCCCGGACGGAGGCGGCCGCGGCCGCTGGAGAAGGGGAAGTGCTGGACGACGGCGTGGTGGAGCCTGACGCGGACGACGGCAGCACCGGCGCAGGGGACAGCACCTATGAGACGGAGCTCTACGGCACCCTGCTCTATACCATGAACTTGGACGGCACCGGCCTGACCAGGCTGGAGAACTACCAGACCACCCCCCTCCCCGAGGGGCGGCAGGGATACATAGAGCTCCAGAGCTTCGCCTCCGACGCGGAGGGGAACCTGTGGGTCCTGGAATATGGCTCCTTCTATTATTATGACACCCCGGAGGGGTGGGTGGAGTCCGAGGAAGACCCCATGTGGAACTACTATGTGGATGACGGCTACGGCTGCTATCTCCGGCAGCTGGACGCCACCGGGGCGGAGCTCGCCTCTGTGGATTTGAGCAGCATGGCCAACGGGACAGATTATTTCTATGTCAACGGCATGGCCATGGATGCCGCCGGGAACATCTATATCGGCAGCGACACGAGCATCTATGTGTTCGACAGCGCCGGCAACTCCCTCTGCACCCTGGAGCCGGGCCAGGACAGCTATGTCCAGAGCCTGGTGGCCCTCAGCGACGGGACCGTGGCGGCCATGTATCATGACAACACCGCCGGCAGCATGGTGCTCAGCCCCATTGACGTGACGGCAAAGACCTTTGGCACCAAGATGGAGCTGCCCTATAATGTCTATTCCATTTATCCCGGCGGCGGGGACTACCTCTATTATTATACCAATGCCGGCAATTTCTACGGCTATAACGCGGCCACCAGCGCTGGGGAGAAGCTCTTCAGCTGGCTCAGCTGCGACATCAATGAGAATAACCTGAACAGTGTCACCGTCCTCAGCGACGGGCGGGTGCTCTGCTCTACTTACAATTGGAGCAGCAGTTCTGGCTCCAACTATGAGCTGGCCCTGCTCACCAGCGTGCCCGCCAGCTCTGTGCCCCAGAAAACGGTGCTGACCATGGCGACCCAGTACCTGGACTACAACCTCCGGGCGGAGATTATTGAGTTCAACAAGTCCAACAGCCAGTACCGCATTGAGGTCATCGACTACTCCGAGTACAACACCGAGGAGGACTACACCGCGGGCCTGACGCGGCTGAACACGGAGATTATCTCCGGCAACGTCCCCGATATCCTGGATTTGAACGGACTGCCCATCCAGCAATACTCCGCAAAGGGCCTGTTGGAGGATTTGTATACGTTCCTGGACAGCGACAGTGAGCTGAGCCGGGAGAGCCTGATGCCCACGGTGATGGCCGCCCTGGAGATTGACGGGAAACTCTACCAGGCGGTGAGCAGCTTTGCAGTGCAGACCGTCGTGGGCGCCACCAGCGTGGTGGGCGAGGAGATGGGCTGGACCATGGACGAGTTCCTGGCCATCTATGACCAGATGCCCGACGGGATGCAAATCTTCGACGAGAGCACCACCAAAGAGACCATTATGAACTACTGCCTGGCCCTGGACATGGACAGCTTTGTAGACTGGACCACCGGCGAGTGCAACTTCAACTCTGAGGCCTTTATCAAGGTGCTGGAGTTTGTGAACATGTTCCCCGATGAGTACGACTGGGAGAGCGTGGACTGGGAGGACTATGAGGAGACCCCGGACCGGATTATGAACGGCAAGCAGATGCTGATTATGGACAGCGTCTATGACTTCCAGTACTTCCAGATGCTGAAGGCCATGTTCGGCGGGGAGATTACCTACAAGGGCTTCCCCACAGAGTATGGCGTGGGTAATATGCTCAGCGTGTCCAGCGGGATTGCCATCACTACCTCCTGCGCTGACAAGGAGGGGGCCTGGCAGTTTGTCCGCAGGCTCTTCACCCAGGAATATCAGGAGGAAAACGGCTGGAACTTCCCCACCAACGTGGCAGCCTTTGACAAGATGCTGGAGGAGGCCATGACGCCGGAGTATCAGATAGACTATGAGACCGGCGAGTACGTATTGGACGAAAACGGCGAGAAGATTGAAGTCTCCAAAGGCGGCTGGGGCTGGGGCGACCTGATGATTGAAATCTACGCCATTACTCAGGAGGAGGCCGACCAGATTATGGCCCTCATTGAGAGCGCCGACCGGACCAGCACTACAGATGAGAGCATCCAGAATATTGTCATGGAGGAGGCGGCTGCCTACTTCGCCGGACAGAAAACGGCCCAGGATGTAGCGGGTCTTATCCAGAGCCGGGTGAACATCTATGTAAACGAGCAGCGCTAGAGCGCGGCCAATCCCCGCCCCGGCGGTGCGTCGCCGGGGCGGAAAAAAGCAAAGAACCCTTGTAAAGGGCGTATCTTTTGAAAAATGTTACTGGATTT
>CAZRNK010000162.1:2616-5308 GCA_964601435.1 uncultured Oscillospiraceae bacterium
AAAAAGCAAAGAACCCTTGTAAAGGGCGTATCTTTTGAAAAATGTTACTGGATTTTAACAGAAATGACACCACGTCACAGGTTGAAGCTTTGCCGGCATGTGCGTATAATGGAAAGCGGAAGGGTATTTTGACAGCTTTTCCCGCCCTCTGCAGGACGCAGGCGGCGCATACGTCCCAACCGGGCCTGATTACCGGGCCTGATTACCGGGCCTGATTACCGGGCCCGATGCCGGGCCCCGCTGGGGGCGATGCTGTGGGAGGCAAGCGCATGAGACGAAGCTGGGTGAAGCGAGGCAGCGCGTGGCTGCTGGTGTTGGCGTCCCTTTTGGCTCTGGCGGGCTGCGGAGCGGAGGAGGGCGCGGCGGAAACGGCGGGCCCGGATGCCGCCGGGGACTATGTCTATGTGCCGGAATATCTGAAGCTGCCCGATGAGATTACAGAAATTACCCAGATGGCGGTGTCCGGGGAGCAGGTATATTTCATTGCCAGTATGACTTCGGAGGAACCGGGCCTCTATACAATGGGGAGAGATGGGGCGGACATAACGCGGCTGGACTGCCCGCTGACAGAAATTCCAGAGGACCGGACCGGGTCGGTGGACCTTGTGGACCTGTGTGTAGATACAGAGGGGAATATCTGGATTCTGGAGAGTACAATTCTGATGGCCTATAGCCCGCCGGAAGGGTGGGTGGAGACCGAGGACGACCCCATTGAAAATTATGCGGCCGTGGAGCGCCTCCTGGCCTATGCCCGGAAGCTGGATGCGGAGGGGCGGGAAATCCTGTCTATTGACCTGATTGCCCTGGGCGGCGGGAGCAACGCCAATCCCTCCTTTTTCAATGACCTGGCTACAGATGCCGCAGGCAATCTTTACATATTGGAAGGGGAGCGGGAGCTCCTTGTTCTGAACAGCGGCGGGGCGCTTCTCTTCCGCCTGACATCCCAGCGGTGGATTTCCGGACTGGCGCAGCTGTCCGATGGGACTGTGGCGGCGGTGTACCAAGACTCCAGTTTCCGTCCTGTAGATGCTGCCGCCCAGTCCTGGGGGATAGAGACGGCGCTGCCCTATGGAGCGGTGGAAATTTATTCAGGAGTCGGTGCGTACCTCTTTTATTATACAAACGGCACAAATTTTTTCGGCTATAATGGGGAGGCTGGCGAGGGAGAAATCCTCTTTAACTGGCTCAATTGCGATGCCGACTATAACGCGGTGCACTCGGTTGCCGCGGGAGACGGCGTTCAAGTGTTTTATTCCACCTATGACTGGGTTTTGGGCTCCAGCGGCCATTTTGAGCTGGTCTCCCTTACGCGCCGGCGTGCGGATGAGGTGCCGGAAAAAGTGGTGCTTACCCTGGCCAGCTTGGGCCTTGATTACGGGCTGCAGTCGGAAATCCTGTCTTTCAACAGGGCCAGCGGCGAATACCAGATTGAAGTCGCGGACTATTCCCAATATAACACCGATGAAAATCCCGACGGGGGCCTGACCGTCCTGACCACGGAGATAACCGCCGGGAAGGTGCCGGATTTGCTGGATATGAGCGGCCTGCGTGCCCGCCAGTATGCCGGCAGCGGCCTGCTGGAGGACTTGTACCCCTATTTGGACGCCGATGCGGAGCTGAGCCGGGCCCATATTCTGCCCAACATCCTTGCGGCCCTGGAGGTGGACGGGCAGCTCCTGCAGACGGCAAGCAGCTTTACGGTGGAAACCATAGTATGCCTGTCGGATACTGTAGGGGAAACGCCGGAGTGGACGGTCGGGGAGCTTCTAAACCTGTATGCCCAGCAGCCGGAGGGGACGCGGATTTTTCACGAGAGTACAACGCGGGACATCGTCCTGGCGCGATGCCTGGCTTTGGAGGAGGACAGCCTTGTGGACTGGGAAACGGGGACGTGTAATTTTGATTCGGAGCCGTTTATCCAGCTCCTGACCTTTGCGGGGCTGTTTTTGAGCGAGGAAGAGGTGACCCGCCTGGGGCTGTGGGGCGGCGACATCTGGGGACAACTGGCCGATGGCACATTGCTGGGCATGTACAATACCATCTACACGCCCCGGGACATTGCCCAGATTCAGAGCTATGCCGGACAGCCCGTTACATATAAGGGCTTTCCAACCCAGACGGGAGCCGGCAGCCTTTTGAACATAGATGGCGGTGTTGCGATGACCACTGCCTGCGCCGATAAGGAGGCCGCGTGGGCGTTCATCCGAACGTTTTTCACAGCGGAGTACCAGTCGGAATATACCTATAATTTTCCCACAAACCGGGCGGCTTTTGATGCAGTGCTGGAAACGGCCATGACGCCCATGTATGCCGTGGACCCGGAGACAGGGGACAATCTGCTGGATGAAAACGGAGAGCTGATTCTCCAGCTTGAGCCGGTCACCCAGGCAGAGGCAGATCAGCTTCTGGCGCTGATAGAGGACACAGACCGTTTGGCGGAGCCGGACGAGAACATCCTGGCCATTGTCCGGGAGGAGGCGGCGTCCTACTTCGCCGGGCAAAAGACGGCGGAGGAGGCTGCGGCGCTAATCCAGAGCCGGGCTAGCCTCTATGTCAGCGAGCAGCGCTAGGGGCGGGCAAAGGGGCCCTTTCGCGTGCAAAACAAAGGATGATTTTCCCAGAACAGATTTGATACCAAATCTTAGAAGCTGTACCAATAGGCTAAAACCTTTTAAGTAAAGTGTGAAAAGCG
>CAZRNK010000163.1:0-5254 GCA_964601435.1 uncultured Oscillospiraceae bacterium
TTTTACATATTGCGTCCTATTGTGCAACTTTTATTTTTCAAACAAGGCCTAGATGAATTTGTAAAGCAGGGACGGGTAAAGGCTCTGGGGGCATCGAACTGGTCCCTGGCACGAATCCGGGAGGCAAATGCCTATGCAAAGGCAAATGGGAAAACGCCATTTACCGTCTCTGAAATCCAATGGAGCCTGCCGCAGATGTTTGTAGACGACGAAACCTGTGTTTTTATGAATCCGGAGATTTATGCCGACTATCAGAGGGACGGGATTCCGATTGTCTCCTATTCCTCCCAAGCCCGGGGTGTCTTTATTGATACGTATAAGGGGAAGTTTAGCTGGGAGACAATGCCCGAACAGGCCCGCGCGACCATAGACCGGCCGATTAACCGGGTAAAATATGCGCGTATGTGTGCGCTCTGCGAGGAGCGGGGTCAGAGTGCAGCATCGGTTGGACTGGCGTATATTTCCTGCAATCCTGTGCCCGGCTCCCCTATCATCGGCAGCTGGTCAGTGGCGGTGGTGGAAGACAGCATGCGCAATACAGACCTGATGCTGTCAGAGCAGGATATCCGATGGCTGGACGGGATGGAATGAAAAAATGGGCCTCCATATGGAAGAGGAGGCCCCAAAAGTACGATGTGTGCGGATTTTTTTTCTGCGCAATATGCGCCAAAAAAACATATAACTGAGCAAAAATATAGGATATTTTCTACAACACATCCTGTATCATAAATCGTAGATACCAGCATCCGCATTTTATAAAGGCGCCAAAAAGGAGTAAAGAATATGAAAGAAATACTACTAATCGGCAGATATGGAAGCGGAGAATACCACACGCTCAATGGTGTCGACACAGCTATAAAGGATGCGCTTGGTGCAGATTTCCATGTAGAAATTCTGGAGGACTGTACAGCGCTTTCCTATGAAAAGCTGAAGCAATACGATGGGGTTATTCTCCAGGCCTGGAATGGGTATGAAAGTGAAGATTTGGTGGCAGCGGTAATTACCTATGTTATAAACGGAGGCTTTTTCTTTCCCTTCCATGTGGCGGGTTCCTTTATGAACATGAAGAAGCCCCGGGTTGAAAAAACGGTGCCTATGACAATGAGCTTGTGATGATGATTGGCGGGCGGTTTTCCACTTTGCATGCGCCCTATACCTGCTTTCCTGTGACAGTGGAAATGCCTGAGCATCCGATTGCAAAGGGGATTGAGAGCTTTACGGTTTTTGATGAGCCCTATGTATTCGAAATGAGCTGTTATCCCAAATACGATATAATATGCAGCTGTGGCTTTGCAAATGGAAAGCGGCCTGCAATGTGGGCGGGAGACTATGGAAAAGGCCGGATTGCATATTACGCGATGGGGCATTGTGAGGATGCGTTCCGAGAGGAAATGGTGAAGAAGCTCTTCCGGAATACAGTTTGCTGGGGAACGCGCGTAAATGAAGCGTGAGGGGGAGAACAGCATGAAGAAAGTATTGATATGGAAAGATACCGAACAAAAAGGAGTCCATCCAGTAGAAGCAGTTTGCGGTGAGCTGGTCAAAATCGCCGAAGAGATTGGTTATCAGGCGGAGCTGAGAAGCTTTCCCAATGGCTTCAGTTATGAAGATTTGAAGCCGTATGATATCTTTGCCTTTTATGGCGGCGATGAACTGGATGCATTTATGAAGGACAAGGCCATAGTTCCGCCCCTCTTTACGTATGTCGCAAATGGCGGAGGTCTGTGCGTGTTCCATGAAGGACTGCGGGTGGCAGATATTCCGGAAATGGCAAATCTGATGGGCGGCATGATAAACCGCTATGACGAGCCGGGACAGGTTGAATACAAACTGTTGCATTTGGACCCCCTGGCGATGTCCCAGGGGCAGGTTGAGCATGTCATTGCTGCGGAGAGCCACGACTTTACCGTAATGGATCAGCCGGGGTGGTTTTATGTAGATATTTTCTCCGCCTTTGACCAGGTGCTGCGCTATAAGATTCAGGATTATGAAATGTATGATGTAATTGCTGGCTGGGTAAATCCATATGCCCATGGACGGACAGCGTTTTTATCCCCGGGCCATTTTGCAGAGGTTTTCTCTGCACCAGATTACCGGATTATGGTAAAACGCACGTTTATGTGGCTGACAAAGGAGCTCAACCAGCCTGCGGAAGATTACTATACACTCCCGGACACAATGCGTGACTGTATGAGAATTATGGGAATAGAAAAGTAAAACCGGGAAAAAGGTTCACTATGTATCAGCTATATTTTTAGAATACAGACAGAAAACGAAAGACCATGGCAGGAATCTAAACAAAATCAAAAATACATGACTAATGAATGAAAGGAAATGGAGAAAGTAAAAATGAAGAAATATGTTGCATTATTCCTGGCAGTCATTCTTCTCCTGGCCCTGGTTGCCTGTGGGCCGGGAGCATCCAGCCCGGAGCAGACGGAAGAGGCCGCGGGACCACCCGCTACAGAGGCCCCGGAAACGGAAGCGCCGGAAAAACCGGCAGAGTCGGAAGCGGGGAATGCGGGCGAGACTGGCGGGCAGACAGGGCTTACGGAAGTCGAAATGCCGCTGGTGGACACGCCGTATACCTTTACCTATTGGATGCCCATCCCCTCGGTTATGTACCAGCCCTATGACGGATATGGGGATACTCCGTTTCAGAAGCAGATGGCGGAGATGACCAATGTCTACTTTGAATTTACAGAGGGAAGCCCCTCTGAAGCGGCAACACAGTTGGCTGTCATTTGTGCTTCCGGTGAATATCCGGATATCTTCGGCGGCGAGACGACGGCGAACTATTCCGGCGGCGGAATTAAAGCCCTGCACGATGATGTCTTTATGGATATTTCCGCGCTGGTGGCAGAATATGCGCCCAATTACCTTGCGCGCATTGCTGAGTATGACGTTATGGACGAAGTTACGGTGGAAGATGGAGCCATGTATGGGTTCCTCCAGATAATTGACAAAGAGGACTATAACGGCTCCTTTGGCGCCTGGATTCGGGAGGATTGGCTGCAGGAACAGAACCTAGATATGCCTGTAACGTATGACGATTGGGAAAATGTACTCACAATCTTCAAAACGGCTTATGATTGTGAAATCCCCCTGGACCTTGTCGGCACAGAAGTAGGTGGGACGCCCATCTATAATTACATCAGCAATGGTTACGGCGTAAACACCTGTATGCATGAGTGGGGCAGTCAGTGGCAGAACTTTATCTGCCGGGACGGCAGTACAGTGGAATACAGCTTTTTCCTGGACGATGCCCTTGATTACTATACCATGATGAACAGATGGTATGAAAACGGCCTCATTGATGAGGACTGGTATGTTGCCCGTGATGATGCAGAGCATATGGCGGACTACTCCACAAATCAAATTGGCATTATGATTTTCGACTATTGTTCGCGTGATGCAACGGTAGCCCTCTGCCGCGAAAATGGACTTGACGGCGAAGTTATGACGGGCATTACCGACCCTGTCCGGAAGGCTGGGGACACCATTCATCTGGGGAACTATGGCTCCCATGTTTTGGATGCAGGGCATTATCTCTCCACCCAGTGCGATAACCCGGAGCTTGCTGTCCGGTATTTTGATTTCCTGTATACTGAAGAAGGCGCAGATATTATCAACTATGGTTTTGAAGGCGAGGCATACAATATTGGCCCCGACGGCTCCATCGAGTATACAGAGCTCATTACGGATACTACCAGCAACATGATGTTTAACTTTACGAAGTATACTGGATGCAAAATGTGGAACGGTATGGAGTATCTGGATTTCATGCTGCTGGCTCAGAGTGAGGCCTGCACAGAGGCGTTTACGCTCTGGAACAGCAACAAGGACGGCGCATGGATTATCCCCAATAATATGATTTGGGACACAGATGATTACACGGAATATGTAGCCATTATGGCCGATGTCAATACCTATGTTTCCGAGAATACCATTGCCTTCATTAATGGAAGCAAGCCGCTGGATGAGTGGGAAAGCTTCAAGAGCATGATTGAGGAAATCGGACTGAACGATGCGCTGTCCCTTGTTCAGAAGACCTATGACGCCAATTACAAATAAACGGTGTAAAGGTGTAGAAATGCTTATATGCAGCTGAGCAGAGGTTAGCACATCAAAAAAAGCCCGCCGGGAAGGGGTCTGCCAGACCCATTTCCGGCGGGCTTATATTTTATGCTATGGTTTTTCTCTGGAGGCAATGTGTGCCTTGCGGAATGCGCCGGGGCTCATGCCGTATTTGTCGGAAAAGAGTTTATAAAAATAACTGGAGTTATCGTAGCCAACTTTTTGCCGGATTTCTTCAACGGAGAGCTGTGACTGCCGCAGCCATTGCGCGGCGACACAGAGGCGCCGGTCCTGGAGAAGTTCCTTGAAGGTCTGGCCCGTGTGCTGCTTCATCATTTTGCTTAACCGATAACTGGGCTGATTCAGGGCATTTGATATTTCGGACAGGGTAGCAGAGGAAAAATTGGCGTGAATATATTTCAGCGTGGACATAACCACCATATTGTCATACTGAACATCGTTGAGCGTGTTGTCGAAAACAATGCGCGCAAATTCCTCCAAACACGAGAAAAGCAGCGTCATCTGGTATTGGTTTTTCTGATTGATATCAGTGGATGAATGGAGAGTAGTCCAGACCATATTTTCAATGAGGTTTTGAATAGGGAGGACATTTGCTGTGCTGAAATGTATAAAATGTTCCCGGAGGCCGTTATGAAACATGGCGTTGGACAGAAAACTGCTGATGCTGCTGTTTGGGTGAACCATTTCCATAGAGCCGGCCAGAAGCAGTTCGGGGAGAATCATAAAGCTGACAGCAAGGTCCTTTTCGCCGGCAGCATCCATCTGATGATACGTCATCTGGTTTAAAAAGAGAAGATCTCCCTCTTCCAGAAGAATACGGCTGTCATCTATCGTGTGTACAGTGGAGCCCGAACACATATAGACAATTTCGATGAATTCGTGGCGGTGGCGCGGCATGGGAATAAACCGAGTATTGCGGCGTATGTCCAGGAGCCGTCCTTCGCGCAGCATACCCTCCCGGTGAAGAACATCGCCGCACCGGCTGAGATATTGCGCTTCATTCATTTCCCCGGAGCGAAGGCTGCGCTCCTCCTGTGTTTCCTGCGCCATCAGATTCAGCAGCTCGGCATTCATGCAATCGCCCCCCTCAAAAAATGAAATCGCACACAATTTTTTTCATAATACCACAGGTATCAGCCTTTATCAAACGGGACAG
>CAZRNK010000164.1:0-5250 GCA_964601435.1 uncultured Oscillospiraceae bacterium
GCCAGAAAGCGGTTTTCATGGGGGCCGAGGCCCAGCTCCGGCTGCTCCCCATATAAGAGGCTGATGCGGACAACCAGGCGGTAGCGCCCCTCCGGCCAGGTAAAGGCCATGTCCTCCGACGGAGGAAAGCTGCTCCATCCGGCCAGCATGGCGGCGCTGAAGGTCTCCGCCTCCCCGGGTCCGATTCCGTGGGCCACATGGGTTACGCCGGCATAGGGGGTCAGATACCATGCGCCGTCTATATAAATTTCAACGAAATACTCCTCCCCTGCCCAGAGCAGCAGCTCCGTGTCGTTGCCAATCGTATAGGGGAAGCGCAGCGTCCCGGGCAGGGTTTGGGTAAAGGTTTCGTCTACCGTGAGGGTCGTGTCGGAGCTTGTCCCCGTCTCCGCCACAAAGGCAAAGGGCGAGGGGGACAGGAGGTCCTGCAGGCTCAGGCGGTCCCAGTCCCAATCCTCGGTGATGAAGAATTCGCAGGTATACTCCGCCTGCGTCTCCGCATTGTACAGCGTGACCCGGTAGTGGCCGGCCTTGACCTCCGCTGCTGCCCGCTCTGTGCCCGCCCCCATCCAGGCGGTGTACAGGCTGTAGGCTGCATGGCTGTCCGGCTCCACAGAAATGGGGTCGGGGAAGTCCGAGGCCGAGGCATCGTGGAAAAAGTAGTCTGTCCACGTTCCGTCCTGACGGATTTCCATCCGGACATCCCGGGAGATAGCGGCCGTGTCACCGCTTTGATTGACAATATAGCAGAATGGGAGCGCCAGCGTATCCAGCTCATAGGTGCGCATGGACATGCGGACGGTGATGCCGTCCGGGGACTGCCGGAGCTGCCGCCCCGCGGCCATCCAGGCAAGGATAGCCCCGGCGGAAACCAGCAAAAGCGCCGCAGCAAAAAGACGCCGCATACGAAGCCCCCCTTTCATCATATTATTTTCCAGGGCCAGTATACAATCTTCCGTAACGGAAGAGTCAAGGCTTTTTTATTATTTTTAGGTTGGATGCAATTCCAACCCGCCTACAAGACCCTGTATCACCGTTTTGTCTTTTGGATACCTTTGGTCAGTTTATTATAAATCCGCTCAGAGAGGCCCCTACGGCCTCAAAGATAGCTTTTATTTATTATATATGTAAACGGGAACTATCCTGCACAAATACAATGATGTTCCCATGAGTTTGCTATATCAGACCCTATTTCAAATGGTGTAAAAGTGGTGTAAATCACAGCACAGGCAAACAAATTTTGTATGTGCCACAATGGTTTGTTGGTGTTTCGTGTATTTCCAACGCCTTGAGATACACGCGGACACCTCTTCCTTCTGAAATCGGCGCTGTGCGCCCCAGCCGCCCCGGCCTGCGCCCGGGCGCCATACACACAAATGCACCATTTTAGCAGTATATTTTACCATACCGCGCCCCGCTTTTCAAGGCCGAAAGGGTTTTGACAGGCCCCAGATTTTCCCCCCTTCCCCGCCAGTCTCTTAGCGGCTATTCACAAAAGCTGCGGGCCATCCTTGTGCATACAGACGATTTTCCGACTTTCTATTGACGTTCATTTGACCGTTTGGTACTATTATATTACAATTCAACATCTATGCAAGACAGCTTTCCACTCTTCAGGACGCAGCTTCATTGTAAGGAGGGATTGCCATGAAGCGCATTTTGTCCGCCGCAGTAAGTCTTTCCATGCTCCTCCCCGCCCTCAGCGCCTGTGGGCCCCAGGAGACAGCGGCGCCGCTGCAATATGGCGTCTATGCGCAAACCGCCACAGTGCAGCTCCCAGTGGATACGGTTCTCAGCGCCAAGGCTTTGGATAACACCATATGGGCGCTGGGGGAAACAGAGGACGGGCTATATCTGCTAACCTGGGAGGACAGTGAGGATGTACAAAGCATCCCCCTGGAGATAGAGCCGAACGCCCTCCTTGCGCCCGCATCGGACAGCGTATGGATTTACTCCAATGGAGAAATCTTCTCTTGCCAGCGCGACGGCTCTCTTCACACCGCATTTACCCTTGAGGACGTGGCAAATCTTACGGATTTGGCTGTAACCGCTGACAACAGCATCCTAGCTGCAACGGAGGGGCAGGTTCAGGCCTATTCAGAAAATGGAGTGGAACTTTGGTCGCTGGAAGCCCCGGACGGATACCCCATTGGGAAGCTGCACCCGCTGGCGGACGACACAGTCCTCTGCCAGCCGGTCTGGTCGCCTCAGGGCATCCCCAGCGAGGTATATATCCTAGACACGCAGGCACCGGCATTCCGAGCGGCATCTGCCCTGGGCTCCGATGGTTTTGCCCTCAACGTCAACCTCACCCAAAGCGGCGGCAGCCTTGGCTATGACTGCCTCATGGCGGCGCCCCTGGGAGGCGCCGCCGGGGCCGCCACGTTGGAAAATGCCTGCATGACTTACGGCATCGACCTTGACACCGGAGAAAAAACACCCCTTTTTGATACCGCAGGGCTCAATCAAGCGGGAGAAATCCTCCTAATCTACGCCCAAGACGGCGAAGCGTCCCTCTTGCTGGCGGATGGGCGCATAATGTCCCTCGCCCCAACCGGGCGGGAAAAGGAAATCCTGACCATCGCCCGTGTCGGGGAGTATGCAGGCAGCGTCACCGCCGCCATCAACGCATTTAACCACCAGAGCCAGGACTACTACCTCTCTGCTGTGCTCTATGATACGGAGCTGGACTTCCATCTGGATTTGGTACAGGGCTTCATCCCGGATGTGGTGTCCCTGACCGGGGTCACCTATGAGATTTTGGCGCGGGACGGCTTTTTCGTAAACCTGTACACGCTGATGGACGAGGACAGCTTTTCCAGAGCGGACTTCTTCCCCGCTGTCCTGTCCGCACTGGAATGGAGCAATGGGGAACTGTATCAGATTACACCCGAGTTTTCCCTGTCCGCCGTAGCCGCTACGGCGGAGACCATAGAGGCAGTGGGCACCTGGGAGCTCCCCAGCGTGGCGGCCTATTCTGACGCAAACCCGGACATGCAGATTATCGGCGGTATGACGGCCTGGGACACCATGAATCTCATCCTGGACAGCGAATTGAGCCACTTCATCGACTATGACGCCATGGAGGCCCATTTTGACAGCGAAGATTTTTACCTGCTGCTGGAACTTTTGCAGCGGCAGCAGCCGAATATGATGGCCGGGAATGCCGCCATATTGTCTGCCCAGAAATTTTCCTCCCTACGCAGTTACAAGGAACAGATGACAATCTTGCAGGGCCAGGGCTGGGGCGATGTCGTCGTAACGGGATACCCCGGCTATGCGGGCAGCGGCACATACATTGACACCGCCGCCCGCTTCGGGCTCTGCGCCCTGTCAGAAAATCAGGCGGGGGCATGGGCATTTCTAAAAAGCATACTCAGCGAGACATATCAGCGCAATGTGACGGAGTTCCCAATCCGAATCAGCGCTTTGGACGCTATGGTTGCGGAGGCAGCCAACGGGTTTCCGGCAGTAGAGGGGCAAGCGGGGACACACCCCGTTATTGGGCAGGAGCTGGAGGGCTGCACCGATGCAGAGATTGAGCTGCTCTATTCCCTGATTGACGCAGTCCGCCGTATCAACACCGACCCGGACAATACGCTGCTCAGTATCATTTACGAGGAAGTATTGCCCTTCCTGAATGGGAATAAAACCCAGGAGGAAGTTGCGGCACTGCTCAACAGCCGCATCAATCTCTATCTGGCGGAGCAGGCCTAGGGTCTGTCTCCGGCGCACTGCAACGGCAAAAAACTTATCTGGGGAGCGGCGCGAAAAGGCCGCTCCCCAGACTTATTCTGTATTTTCACGGGTTTCTCTTTTTCAGCACGCCGGAGACAGCAGCCGCTGCACCCGGCCCGTCTCAACGTCCAGACACAGCCGGTACGGCCCCGCCGCGCCCACCTCGCCGTCCGGCACAGATAAATCCCGGTAGGAGGAGAAAACAATGCTGCCATCCAGGAAAACCAAATCCTGCACCTGACGGGGCAGCCCTTCCACTGCGCAAAAGCTGCCGCCGGTATATTGATACAAGTCGGGTGCGGCATAGCCGTCCCTGTAACACCAGAAATACACCGTCTCCCCCGCCGCACCGGCGACCACATATCTGGAAAAGCCCGCATCTGCCGGCAGCATTTCCGTATCGGTACACTGGGCGCTCCCCATACTATCCACGGCCAAGTTCACGACCAGGTTATACCAGAGTTCGCCGCCGCATGTATACAGGCCGGTACATATCACCTCACTGACCTGCTCAGCGCCCAGGCTGCCGGGGCGCACCCGGTACACACCGCTGCAATCTATGATGCCGCCGGTGAAATAGAGGGCATCTCCCAGGACACACAGAAAGTGCTCATTGGGAATATAGGGAATCTTCTCCGCCAGCATTTGGGGCTGGCTGTCCCCACTGTCCAAATCCAGGCACAGCAGGCTGCGCAAATCCCCCCGGCGGACTTCGTAGATGAGCGCATCCCCGCACAGGGCAAAAATCCCCGTCATCCCGTCCTGGTCCGAGCAGAGGGTCTCCCGCTCCCCGGTCCTAAAATGCCAGCGCTGGATTTGCCCGTGTCCGGCCGCTGAGAAATACAGCCACGGCTCGCTCAGGGCCAGATAGGAAATCCCCGATATGTCCATCAGGCGCTCCGCCTCGCCGCCGCCTGCGGTGTCAAAGGCATACAGGCCCTCCCCCGACGCAAAATACACGGTGGTGCCCGCCTTGCAGGCTCGGGCGCATACGGCCCCCTCCGCCGGCCACTCCAGGGCATGCAGTGCCCAGAGCAGCGCGCCGGAGACCGCAAGCATGGCGAGGAGCGCCGCCGCCCTCCGGCCCGCCGCAGCCTGTGGAAAGGACCTGGCGCCGGGCAGCCTGGCAGTCTTCCCTTTCATCGTTCCGGCTCCCTCCTCTGTGTAAGATTGAAGGGAAATTCCCTCTCCATACACCCAGTCTACAACCTTACGTAAGGGAAGCTGCAAGACCTTTTTTCATTTTTCTCCGGTTTTTTGCCGGCTTTCGCGCTCACGGCTCCAAAACGGCGGTAAAGGGCGGCGGCGTATCCGGCCCAGCGGCATAAATTTTCAAAGAGGCCAGGGAAAATTCCCGCCGGAGGAAGTCGGTAT
This sequence comes from uncultured Oscillospiraceae bacterium, assembly GCA_964601435.1. GTDB lineage: Bacteria > Bacillota > Clostridia > Oscillospirales > Oscillospiraceae > CAZRNK01. The sequence continues at coordinate 5,113 of CAZRNK010000164.1, forward strand.
TCTCCCGGTGCTGGCCCGCCATGGCCGACACCAGCCGCCCCGGTACATACAGGCGAAGGCGCGCCCCCGGCGCACACCCCAGCGCCGCCAGCGCCCCCCGGGCCCATTCCCGCAGCCGCCGGGACTGGACCTTCTCCC
>CAZRNK010000165.1:0-5205 GCA_964601435.1 uncultured Oscillospiraceae bacterium
ACCCACTACGGCATCATCCGCAGCGGGAAAATGCTCCGGGAGATGACGGCGGCGGAGCTGGACACAGATTGCCCCACCTATGTGGCGCTGCAGGCACAGGACATGGAGAAAACAAGGATGGTGCTCACCGGCCGGTATGACCGCGTGGCCGAGGAAAATGGGTATCTCCGGATCTATGACGCTGCGGCGCCGGAAGAAGTGGCCGCATACCTGTACCGGCACGACATTCTGGTGCGGGAAATCAAAACCGCCAAAATCGGCCTGGAAGAGTATTATATCAATCTGATGCATACAAAGGAGGGCAGATAACATGGAGAGGATTGAACGTGTGCGCTTTACGCCCAGTAGCTCTGGCCGCCGGCTGCGGAGCATGCTGAAGGTGGACAGCCGCCGGATGTTTACCATGCCACTGCTATATATCATGGTTGGTATCTGCCTGGTCATGCCCATCCTCATCCTTGTCATGACCACCATGATGGACGGCACCGTGTCCGTAGACCCCAACACCGGCGTTGAGACGACCATAGAGGCCTTTGAGAGCACCTGGCAGGCCATTGCCCCCCTCAGCGGAGCCGGGATGGACATGAGCCTGACGGGCATGTGCAACAGCAGCCTGGTTTATTTCTTAATAGCTGTCCTTGTCTGCCTCTTCGTCTCCGGGGATTTCAAAAGCGGCTATGCCAAAAACCTGTTTGCCGTTCGGCCGAAAAAAGGCAGCTATATTCTCTCCAAGACCCTGATGGGCCTGATTGGCGGCGTTTTGATGATGCTCGCCTTCTTCGCCGGGGCCATGCTGGGCGGCGCCATTTCCGGCCTGCCCTTTGACACGGGAGCCGCTGGCACCCTGGGCGCGGTAATGTGCATGCTGTCCAGGCTGTGCCTGGTGGCAGTCTTTGTCCCCATCTATGTCCTGATGAGCGCGGTGGGCCGGCAGAAAACCTGGCTCGCCCTGGTGGGCTCCCTCTGCGTGGGCATGCTGTTTTTCACCATCGTGCCTATGATGGCGCCCTTGGATGCCTCGGCTGCAAACTTTGCCATGTGCCTGGTTGGCGGCGCGCTGTTCAGTGCCGGCATCGGCGCTGTCAGCACCAGGATTCTGGGCCATGTGAGCTTGGTATAAACAAATCTGCCCGGGAATCTATCCCGGGCAGATTTATCTTCTCGCAATACGCCGCCGGCAGCGGGGGCCTATTCCGCAGACCTTTTTTCCATCTCCCGCTGGCTGTAGCGGCAGCCGCAGTAGGTCTGGCGGTAGAGGCCATAGCGCCCGGCCAGTTCCACGGAGCGTTTATAGCCCTCCCGCTTTTTAAAATCAGCCGGAAGCCAGCGCACGCCATAGCGCGCCCCCATGGCCGCCCCAATGGCATTAAGCCGCTGGGCATCCTTGTGGGGGGATACGGAGAGGGTGGTGCAAAACCAGTCCAGCCCCAGCCGGGCGCACTGCCGGGCGGTCTCCTCCAGCCGCAGGGCAAAGCAGGCGCTGCACCGCGCCCCCCCTTCCGGCTCACCCTCCAGGCCCTGGACAGCCGCTTCAAACTCCTCCCCCCGCCAGGGCGCCTCCAGCAGCCGTACATCTCCCGCCTCGGGCAGGGAATTGAGGAGCTGCTTTTGCCAGTAGAAGCGCTTTTCAAACTCCGCCTCCGGCTGGATGTTGGGATTGTAGTACAGCAGCGTCACCCGGAAATACCGGCACAGGTACTCCAGCACATAGCTGCTGCAGGGTCCGCAGCAGCTGTGGAGCAGCAGCGTCGGCCGCTCCCCCTCCGGCAGGCCGGAGAGTATGGCGTCCAGCTCTTTTTGATAATTGATTTTCTGGACCTTCGGTGTCTTTTCCATAGCTCTTTACTCCGCAGCGGGCGTCTCGCGCTCCAGGGCCTCCATCTCCGCCGCCAGGGCTTCGTAAAAGCGGCCGATGTGCAGCCCGTCAATGAGCCGGTGGTTGACCTCGACGGATATATTCAGCTTTTTCCGGCCCTCTGTCTCCACATACTTCCCCCAGGAGATGCGGGGCACCGCATCCTCAGGCTCTAAATTCCGCTCGTTGGTCAGCGCGGTCATTTCCACCCAGGGCAGGCAGGAGAAGTAAATCAGGTCGTCCGTCTCTGTCCCCTGGTCGATGAATGTCGACTGGGCGGCGCTCCGCGCCGCCGCCGCGCGGCAAAAGTCCCCAATCGAGCCCTCGCAGGGCATCGTTACAATGTAAAAAAGCTCGCCGCCCTTTTTCAAATCCGTGAAGCTGGGGCTCCTCGCTTCAATTTTGTGGATTTCCCCCTCCCGAATCGTATACAAAAAGGCGTCCACACGGTTGAGGGCCCGGGTACAGAGATACACCATAGCATAGTAAAAGGACAGCCCCGCCGCCTTGGCATAGCGGTAGACCGGCGTTATGTCAACCGTAAAGGTCACCATGTAAAAGGGATTGCTCATGGCGGAAAAGAAGTCGTAGATTTCCCGGCGCTCCCAGGTGGCCTTGTCAATCTTCATCTGTGTCTCCCCCTGTCTGAAAAACATCATTGCTTTCGGATTTTTATTATACACAAACAGCCCCCATTTGTCATGGGGATTTTTCTTTTTCTCCCGATAGCGGTTTTTCCCAAAAGGTAACCAAATTGTTGTTGACTTTCCTCTATGGGATATATTACTATGTTGATGTTTCTATTTTCTCAATATATGGGGGCTCAACATGAAAAAATTAGGGAAACAGCTACGAATTCTGGTGTTGGCCGCGGTGATGCTCTTTGGCTCCGTCACCGGCGCCTTCGCCGCTTTTTCCGATTTTAGCGATGTGGAAGGCCACTGGGCCGAGGCCACGCTGGAGCGGGCCTATAACGATGGGCTGCTCCAGGGCTATGAGGACAGCACCATGCGGCCCGGCGACGCCATCACCACCGCCCAGATGATTACCATCCTCTGCCGGGTCCTGGGGGCCCAGCAGGAGGCGGACATCTCCGGCCTGGGGCTTCCAGAGGATGCCTGGTATCGGGAGTATGCCGCCAAGGCACTGTACCTGGGGCTGATTACCGGCGCAGAGGGGGATTTGAACGCACCCATGAGCCGGCTGAACGCCCTTTTAATGACGGCCAAGGCTTTCCAGCTCACCCAGGCAGAACCGGACACCACCCTGGCCAGCGGCTACAGCGACTTTTCCTCGCTCTCGGGCGCCAATGCCCGGACCATCGCCTCTCTGGTGAATGCCGGCTACATAATCGGCTATGACGGCTCCCTTCACCTGAGCGACAACATCACCCGGGCAGAGTTCGTCACGCTGCTCTACCGCATCGCGGAGAACTACCTGCCCGCCAGCGAGGCTGCGGCCCCCCTCACCGGCGGCAGCGTCCTGAGCGGAGACGCCTCCCTGGTAGGCCGGACCTACAGCGGCGCCATCTGGACCGACTGCACTGCCCAGAGCGTCAGCCTCACCAGCGTCACGGCGCCCTCCCTCACCATCCGCAGCCACAGCCTGAGCCGGCTGAGCCTGTCCAATGTGAATCTGGAGCGGCTCACCCTGGCAAACGGCAGCGGCAACCTCACCGTCGCCCCCTCCGGGCGGGTGACCACCCTGGCTGTAGGCGACGGCAGCGGCAGCGTGACAGTGGCCAGCACCGCGGTCCGCAATGTGGAGGTCATCGGCAGCGGACGGACCGTGACCCTAAACACCGCCCTTGACTCCCTGGTCATCGCCGGGGACAACAACACCATCACGCTGGGCTATGGGGTGACAGTTGGCGAGCTGAAGATTCTTGGCAGCAGCAACACCGTCACCACCAATGGCCGGGCCACTGCTGTCACCGTCTCCGGCGACAGCAATACCCTCACCCTGGCCGGCTCTGCGGACACAGTAGACCTAGTCGGCCGCAGCAACAGCGTCACCGCCCGGGGCGCCATCGGCACGCTGTCCTTCACCGGTCAGAACAACGCCGTCTCCGGCACCGGCCGGGCCACCACCGTCAATGTGTACACCCGGCTCTATACCCTGGATTTGGCCTATACCACCCTGGTGGAGGACTATGAAACCGGCATCGCCCTGGCAGAAGTGACCATGACATATCCAAATCCCCTCCCCGCCGGGGAGACGCTGACTGTCTCCGCCGCCGTAGCGGGCATTGAGGCGGATTTGACCGCCCACGCCGCCTGGTATATCGATGGTACAGAGGTCCAGAGCGGGGATGCCCCTCTCACAGCCCAGGGGGAGAATATTCTGACCCTGGACGGATATGATTACACCTATACACGGGACATGCCCCTGGAGAGCACCATCGCCTTGGTCCTTACCTATACCACAGAGGACGGCGAGGAGCAGAGTGTGCGCACAGAGGCCAGCCTGACCCTGGAAAATTACGACGATGCATACTATGACCGCTATGAGACAGAGGCGGTTCTCGCCAAGGTTACCAACATCTATCAGGGCAACTATACCACTCAGTGGGCCATCGACAACGATTTGGACACGCTGGAAAAGGAAATCTTCGTCAACGCCAAGGGCTATTCCAGCGCCACAGAGTATCTGGTCTGGGTCAACCTGGGCACCCAGCATGTGAACATCTTCACTGGCAGCCAGGGGAACTGGACCCTGGACCAGAGCTTCCTGTGCGGCACCGGCGCCCCGGGCAGCGGCACACCCCAGGGGACCTGGACTATTCTGGGCCGCCAGTCCTACGGCTGGACTACGGGCACCTATAATGTCCGCCCGGTCGTCTATTTCTACAGCTACTCCTACGCCTTCCACTCCCGGCTCTATGACCCCAGCCACTCCTATCTCACCGATCCAAGCATCGGCTTCCCGGTGAGCGCCGGCTGTATCCGGATGTACGACGAGGACGTGTGGTGGATGTATGACAATCTTCCCGACCGCACCACAGTTGTTGTCTATTAAAGAAAGCTTACATCTGGAAGGAGGGGCCTGTGCCATGGCGGACACCCGCATCAGCAAGGAAAACTATTACCTGGATATCGCGGAGACGGTCTTGGAGCGCTCTACCTGCATGCGCCGGTGCTATGGGGCGATTATCGTCCAGAACGACGAAATCATCTCCACCGGCTATAACGGCGCCCCCCGCGGGCGGCAAAACTGCGCCGACCTGGGCTTTTGCACCCGGGAGGCCCTGCAAATCCCCTCCGGGGAGCGCTATGAGCTGTGCCGGAGCGTCCATGCCGAGGCCAACGCCATTATTTCCGCCTCCCGCCAGGAGATGCTGGGGGCCACGC
>CAZRNK010000166.1:0-5188 GCA_964601435.1 uncultured Oscillospiraceae bacterium
CATTTATGTTCTGTCAGGAAGCTGCCCGCCAGATGATCAAGCAGAACGCCACCAACGGCAAAAAGGGCGGCAAGATTATCATCACTGCCTCTGTGGGCGGCCTTATCGGCGGCAAGGGCGTCGTGGGCTATGGCGCCTCCAAGGCCGCCTGCCTGAGCCTGGCCCGCACCATGGCCAACAACTTCGGCCGGGAGAACATCACCTGCAACTGCATCTGCCCGGGCTATGTGGTCACCCCCCTCAACGAGGAGTTCTTCATCGACGCCGACGGCAACCCCACCGAGTACTACAAGCAGCAGTCCAAGGCCACCTCGGTCCGCCGCCTGGGCACCATCGAGGAGATCGCCGGCCCGGTGCTCGCCATGTGCTCGGACAGCTTCAACTACATGACCGGCACCTACATCCTCTGCGACGGCGGCCAGTCCATTCCGGCTGAATAAGCGGAGGTGCCTTTCATGACTTTTGAAAACATCATTTACTCCGTCTCTGACGGCATCGCCACCATCCAGCTCAACCGCCCCAAGGCGCTCAACGCCCTGAACAGCGAAATCAACCGGGACATCATGGCGGCCATCCAGGCTGTCCAGGCGGACAAGAGTGTCCGTGTCCTGATTGTGACCGGCTCGGAGCGGGCCTTCGCCGCCGGCGCGGATGTGAAGGAGATGGCGGAGGCCACGCCCCGGTACGCCCGGGACTTCTGCGGCCTGGCCATTGAGATTAACAACCTCCTGGAGTCCATGCCCATCCCCACCATCGCCGCAGTGGCCGGCTTTGCCTTTGGCGGCGGTTGCGAGATGACCCTGGCCTGCGACTTCCGGGTGGGCGGTCCCCGGACCACCCTCAGCTTCCCCGAGGTGGGCCTGGGCATCATCCCCGGCGCCAACGGCTGCGCCCGGGCCACGGCCATTGTGGGCCCGGCCAAGGCCAAGCAGCTGGTGATGCTCACCGAAATGATTCCCGGCAAGCAGGCCTATGACCTGGGCCTTCTCAACTGGTTCGTCCAGGGGGACGAGGCTCTGGATACCGCCGCTGCCGAGGCGAAAAATGCCCTGAAGGCCGCTAAAAAGGCGGGCGCGGACAACCTCGACACCCTCAAAGCCGCGCAGAAGAGCGCCGAAGCCGCCGCTGCCAAGGCGGAATATGATGCCATTTATGGCAAGGCCCTGGAGGTAGCCCGTCAGCTTATGGCCAAGCCCGGCTGCGCCCTGGCCTCTGCCAAGGCCGCCATCAACAAGGCCGCCGGCGAAGCTGTGGCGGGCGGATAGGCTCCGGAGACGACGGAGTTTACCCTGCTGTTCGACTCGCATGTCTAGTGGGAGGGCATGGCCGCTATGATTGAAAAGCGTGCCGCCGTCTTTACCAACAAATAATTTTTTCAGCGTATCCCAAAATTTATATACATTAGGAGGAAGAAACAATGTCTATCAAAACGATTGCAGTTCTGGGCCAGGGCCAGATGGGCTCCGGCATCACCCAGCACGCTGCCGCCTGCGGCTATGATGTCCTGCTGTACGGCCGCAACAGCGAGAAGGTCGCCAAGGCTGTCGAGAAAATCGGCGCCGCCTATGACAAGAATGTTGCCAAGGAGCGCATGACCGCCGAGGATGCCGCCGCCGCCAAGGCCCGCATCAAGACCACCAGCGATTTGAACGACGTCAAGGACGCCGACATCGTTATCGAGGCCATTTCCGAGGACCCCGAGCTGAAGAAGGACTTCTTCAAGAAGCTGGATGCCATCTGCAAGAGCGACGCCATCCTGGCCACCAACACCTCCTCCATCAGCATCACCTCCATCGCCACTGCTGTCTCTGACCCCAGCCGCGTCATCGGCATGCACTTCTTCAGCCCGGTGCCCGTTATGAAGCTGGTTGAGGTGATTATGGGGGACAAGACCTCCGAGGCCACTTATGACGCCGTCAAGGAACTGTGCGACGGCCTGAAGAAGGTCTCCGTCAAGGTCTGCAAGGACGCCCCGGGCTTCATTGTCAACCGCGTGCTGTTTGCCTATTTCCTGGAGTGCATCCACATCTATGAGGACGGCATTGCCTCCAAGGAGGACATTGATTTGGCCATCAAGTACGGCCTGAACCACCCGGTGCCTCCCTTCCAGCTCATGGACATGGGCGGCCTGGACACCTTCCCCAGCGTCTGCGCCTCCCTCCAGACTCTGGACAGCGCCGGTGCCAAGGAGCGCTTCGAGTGCCCCAAGAGCATGCAGGAGCTCTATGCTGCCGGCAAGTTCGGCCGCAAGAGCGGCGAGGGCTGGTACAAGTATTAATCTGACTGCCCACCCGATTCCCGCCGCCGGGGCTCACCGGCGGCGGGGGAATTGCCACAAAAGCGAAATCCCACGAAATCCATTGCATTGCATGAAAAAATATTTTTAGGAGGAACTTCCACAATGGAACTTCGCGATGTTGTTATTGTCGCCTACGGCCGCAGCGCCGCCACCCGCGCTTTCAAGGGTAGCTTTGCCAAAATGCACCCCATCGAGTATGGTGCCCAGGTCCTGAACGGTGTTTTGGCCCGCGTGCCCCAGCTGGATCCCAATGATATTGAAGACGTCATCATGGGCTGCGCCATGCAGTTCGGCGAAACCTCCATGAACGTCTCTCAGCTCATCGTCAACCGCGCCGGTCTGCCCGACAGCATCAGCGCCATGACCCTCAACCGGTTCTGCTCCGGCGGTCTCCAGGCCATCAGCACCGCTGTCAACGCCATCGCCTGCGGTCAGGGTGACGTGGCTGTGGCCGGCGGTATCGAGTCCATGTCCCTCACCTTCAACGCCTATCCCAGCTATGAGGGCAAGTGCGACGACCAGTGGCTGGTGAAGAACTACCCCGGCGCTTACATGAGCATGGGCATCACCGCTGAGAACGTGGCCCGGAAGTACGGCATCACCCGGGAAGAGATGGACGCGCTGGCCGTTGCCTCCCATTCCAAGGCCGCCAAGGCTCAGGCCGAGGGCAAGCTGGCCCCCAGCATCATCCCCGTCACCGTCACCGACTCCGCCGGCAACCCGGTTCTGGACGAGAATGGCAACAAGATTATCGTCACTAAGGACGAGGGCATCCGCCCCAACACCACCATGGAGGGCCTGAGCAATCTGAAGCCCTGCTTCATCAAGGACACCGGTCTGGTCACCGCCGGCACCTCCTCCCAGACCAATGACTGCGCCGCCTATGTGGTCGTCATGAGCGCGGAGAAGGCCGCCGCCATCGGTGCCAAGCCCATCGCCCGTCTGAAGAGCTTCGCCGTGGCCGGCTGCGACGCCACCATGATGGGCCTCGGCCCCATCTACGCTGTGCCCAAGGCCCTTGCCCGCGCTGGCGGCATGACTGTGGATGATATGGACGTCATCGAAATCAATGAGGCCTTTGCCGCCCAGGCTATCCCCTGCTGCCGTGAGCTGGGCTTCGACATGGCCAAGGTCAACCCCTATGGCGGCGCTATTGCGCTGGGCCATCCTCTGGGCTGCACCGGCGCCATCCTGGTGGGCAAAGCCATCGACTACCTCACCGACAACGGCGGGAAGTATGCCCTTATCACCATGTGCATCGGCGGCGGCATGGGCGCTGCCGGCGTGCTGGAGATGTGCTAACAGATTTTATTCCCAACGAACTGAACAATTCGCACACAAAAAATCCCTGGGCGAAATGCCCAGGGATTTTTTTGTTTGAAATCTTTTTTCACAAAGTGGAAACATTCCTCCCTTTTTATCGTCTAAACCAGTAAGTTGAAAGAAAGAGGGAGGTTTGCACAGATGAGACGGATCATGCTTCTTCTGCTGGCTGTGTTGCTGCTCACCGGCATGTTTGCCGGCTGCGGCGCCAACAGCGGGGATACTGCAGCCGCCGGCGGCGGGCAGTCCGCCAGCGCAGGCGAAAACTACACCGGCGAGGCAAGCCCCGAAGAGGCCCCCGCCGAGGACAGGGAATCCTCCGGCTCTGTAGGCGTTGCCAACAGTACCAGCAGCATTGAGTGCGACAAAATCATCTACACCGGCTATGCCGAGGTGGAGACGCTGGACTTTGATGCCTCCATCGATGCCCTTTACACCCTGGTGGAGCGCTCCGGGGGCTTTGTCGAGTCCTCCAGCATTACAGGCGTGGATTATGCCGCCGATTTCTACGGCTATGGCGCCAATCGCACCGCCCGCTTCACGCTGCGCATTCCACAGGAAAACTACACCAGCACAACCGACGCCCTCGGCTCCGAAATTGGGAACGTCACCTATCTCTCCAATGAGGCCACCAACGTCTCCGCCACTTATACCGACTACGCCGCCCGGCTGGAGGTCTATGAGACAGAGGAAGCCCGGCTCATGGCCTACCTGGAGAGCGCTGAATCTGTGGAGGAGATGCTCGCCATCGAGGACCGCTTGACAGAGGTCCGGTATCAAATCGAAACCTATACCAGCTATCTTCAGGATTTGGATAATCAGATTCAGTACAGCACCCTGGACGTCACCCTTACCGAGGTCCGCGCCCTCACCGAAGAGCCGGAGGAGGATTTGGGCTATTGGGCCACCATTGGCGCCGGCTTCATGGACAGCCTGGAGCGCGTTGGACGCTTCTTCCAGAACCTTTTCCTGGGCATTGCCTCCAATCTGCCGGTCATCCTCTGCTGGCTCATTGTCCTGGCGGCAATCTTCTTCGTGTGCCGTTTGCTCTGGAAACGCCACCGCCGCACTGTGGCGCCTGCCCCAATCCACACTGCTCCGGCAAACGCCAAAGGCCATGCGGATACAAAAGGAGGAGAACAAGAATGAAACGATGGCTCCCGCTCCTTTTCGCCTCCATCTGTGTGGTGGCGCTGTCGCTCTACAGCATCCTCTCCCCGGGACAGGATGCTGTGCACATCCAGGCGGAGGATGTCGTCTCCATTGATTTGGTTACAGGCGGCGTCCCCAGGGACGCTATGCAAAAAACGGCTTCAGACCCGGCGGATATTGCTGAAATTGTTTCCGCCCTGAACAGCGTACAAATCCTTCGCACTGCCAGCGAGGCGGACATCACTGCCGGCGGGATTGGCCTGCATCTCTGCCTGCATTATGCAGACGGAGGCACACAGGTCCTGGTCATTGGCGGAAATGGGGACACCCTCTCCCTTCCGGACGCATTTTATAAAATTGTCGCAAATTGCAATAACAAGATGAACACTTCCGGGTAGATGGGACGGCGGTCAG
>CAZRNK010000167.1:0-5087 GCA_964601435.1 uncultured Oscillospiraceae bacterium
ACTTCCCCCGTCCCCGCCCGTGGGCGGCATTTCTTTGGGCTCCACCCGTTTCTTTCGCTGGTGAAAGAAATGGGTGGAAAAACTTCTTTTAGTTCCTTTTCTTATTAAGAAAAGGGGAGCGTTTAGTCCACCAGCACGCAAGCCGTATAGGTGATGGTGCCGGGGCCGTAGTAATAGGGCAGGCCGGAATCGGCGCACACCTGGCTTACCAGCAGGCCATAGGCCTCCATAGAGGGAATGGCCAAATCCGGAAAGCGGCAGGGGGCGTCAGGATAGGTGCATGTCGGGCAGACTGCGCAGGCCCCTGAGGACATGGGCAGGCAGCCGGGGTATGCCGCCCGCACCGCTTTCACAAAGGCGAAAAAGCGCTGTTTTTGCAGCCGCTCCGTTTCCTGCATGGTGTCGATGTCGAAGTCATCCTCCAACGTTCCGGTGGACTGGAGGAGAATGCCCCGGTGATAGGCCCGGGCCCGCCCGGCAGCCTCCTCCAGGGTGCCGCAGGCGGGGGGACAGGTCCAGCAGCGGCCGTAGCTGCGGCAGCGGTCGGCTGCGCACATGTCCCGGACCTCCCTTTTGAAGTCCAGAGATGCCAGGTTTAAGGGCCCGGCGTGGTCAAAGCCGCAGGCCGCGGCCAGTTTTAACAGTTCAGCGTCTGTCATCTATGTGTCCTCCTCCGGAAAGAACATGGCCTCCATGTACGCCTCGTTAAAGGCGGCGAGGCCGGAGAGCTCAATGTATTCCATGCTGTCGCGCAGTGCTCCAATCCGCGCCCGGGCCGCAGCGGACAGCATGGCGGCCTTGGCCCCCTCGGCGGCGGCGTTGCCGACAGAGCGGGTGACACTCAGAAGCTCCGCCGGGATGAGACCAATCCGGGCGGCGCTCTCCGGGCGGAGGAAGCTGCCGAAGCCCCCGGCCAGCAGCAGCTCGCCCACCTGGGCGCAGGAAATGCCATAGGCCGAGAGGAGCACCTGCAGTCCTGCGGCAATGGCCCCTTTGCCCAGCTGTAGCCGGCGCACATCCCCCTGGGTGACATAGACGTCTCCCGTCAGACGAAAGGCGCGCTCCCCATCCGGCAGGGTGAAAAGATACTGCCGCGCTGCGTCGGGAATTTCACCGGCACCCTCCTTCGCGTCCAGCATCCGGCCTGTCTCATCCACGGCGCCCAGGTGGAGCATTACTGCCACGGCGTCCAGCAGCCCGGAGCCGCAGATGCCGGCGGCTGTGCCGCCTCCCAGAACAGTGCAGTGAAGGGCCCCATCCCGAAGCTCCACGGCGGAGACGGCGCCGGGGGCGGCGGTCATGCCGCAGGCAATCTGCGCCCCCTCGAAGGCGGGGCCGGCGGCGGTGGAGCAGCAGAGAAAGCGGCCTCCGCAGCCCAGGGCCATCTCCCCGTTGGTGCCCACGTCGATGAGCAGCACCGGGGCTTTCGCCGTATCCGGGGCCGTCCAGAGGAGGTCGGCGGTGATGTCGCCCCCCACATAGCCGGAGACGGCGGGGCAGATAAACACCGCCGCGTCAAAGGGCAGTTCCAGGGCCCGGGCGTCATACTCTGTCCCGAACAGGGAGCGGGGGGTAAAAGGGGCGGCCCCCAGCCCGGCGGGGTTTAGCCCCGTCAGCAGGTGGCACATGGTGGTGTTGCCCGCCACAGCCATGCAGCGCACTGCGTTAGGCGCCACCCCCGCCTGGGTGCACAGCCCCAGGGCCATGCGGGCCATCTGGCTGCGGAGGGCGGCGGTGAGGGCCGGAAGGGCGCCGTCCATGGCGGCCTTAATCCGGCTGATTACGTCCCCGCCGTAGCTCCGCTGGGCATTGGCCTCCCCTGCCGTGGCGGCAGTGCGGCCTGTGGACAGCTCCACCAGGGCGCCGACTACTGTGGTAGTGCCAATGTCCCAGGCAATGCCCCATCCTGCCCCTGCCCCGGCTTCCGTCAATGGGCGCGCGGGTTCAACTCCCGCCACCGCCACGGCCAGCGGGGAGGCCTCCGGCACTCGGAGCAGCATGCCGTCCTCCGCCGGGGTGCGGCAGGCCAGGACGGGGGTTTCCCGCTCCCCGGCGCACAGATAGACGGTGCATTTCCCGCAGATGCCCCGGCCGCCGCAGGGGGCCGGGAAATCTACCGCCCCCCGGCGCAGCGCTTCCAGCAGGGTTTCCCCGGGCTGAAAGGGCAGCGCCCGGCCGCCGGCAGGGGTCAGCAGTGTGATGGTCATGTGGCGCACCTCCCACGAAAACTTTCCTTCATTATACGCGCCGCCGGCGACAAAAACAACAAAAAATCCCTTTGTTTCATACAGGATTTTCCTTTACAAACCTACAACCTTATGGTAGACTGAGGGACGACAAATGATGCATCAGCTCCGTGGCCTGCAGGGGGCATTCCGGCACCCTGCAGGCTGAACAAGAGAACCGGGTGTGAATCCCGGACGGTACCGCCGCTGTATGCGTTTGAGGCCGCCCATGGTGAAAGCCAGTCACTGGAGTATATCTGGGAAGGCGGGCGGCCGGGGGTACGCAGGACGTGCCCACAGGCGCAAGTCAGAAGACCTACGGAGACTGGAAAAAGCTGGACCCTGCGTTGTATGGGGCTCCGGCAATTTTGCCATGCGGAAAAACGGCCGCGGCGCTCGGGGAGAAGGGCGCCGCGGCTTTTTTCAAATACACGAGAGGAGAAAAAATGCCATGAAGAAAAACACAAAACTGATTGTGGCTGTGATTGCGGTGGTTGTGCTGATTGCCGTATTTGTAGGCGTCTGGTTTGCCACCCGGCCCGACACCAGTGCGGGGGAGAAGACCATCACAGTAGAGGTCGTCCATCAGGATGCGAGCAGCAAGACCTTCACCTATGAGACAGACGCCGAATATCTGGGCGAGGTGCTTCTGGCGGAGGGGCTCATCAGCGGCGAGGAGAGCGAATACGGCCTCTATATTACAGAAGTGGACGGGGAGAGCGCCGTCTATGAGACAGACGGGGCCTACTGGGCCTTCTACGAGAACGGGGAGTACGCCAGCCTGGGGGTGGACCAGACGCCCATTGAGGACGGGGACAGCTTCTCCCTGGTCTACACCGTTGGCTAAGGGAAAGCTGAAGCCGACGCTGTCGGAGCTGGCCCTGTTCGGCATTCTGGGTGCACTCACCTTTGCCCTGAAGGTGGCCATGGCGGCCCTGCCCAATATTGAGCCGGTGTCGCTGATGGTCATGCTCTTTGCTGTCACCTTCGGGGTCAAGGCCGTCTACCCCATCTATCTCTATATCCTGCTGGAATTTCTGCTCTACGGGCTGAACCTCTGGTCTATCAACTATTTGTACATCTGGGCGATTCTGGCCGCGGCGGCCTGGTGCCTTCGGGGGATGACCCATCCGCTGGCCTGGGCCCTGCTCTCGGGGGTGTTTGGCCTGCTGTTCGGGGCGCTGTGCGCGCCGGTGTATTGGGCGGTGGGGGGCTTCGGTGCGGCGGTGAGCTGGTGGGTCAGCGGCATCCCTTTCGATTTGCTCCACTGCGCCGGCAATTTTGCCATCGCCCTGGTGCTCTTCGTGCCCCTGCGGCGGGTGATGGGGAAGCTGTACCAGCGTATCCAACACTAAAGATGCTTTTTTGCGCCAGCAAGAAAAGTACCGATAGACATTTTTCAAATATAAAAATATTGAATTTATTGACAATATATAGAATATCTCATATAATGTATTTTGAGGGGAAATATGGTTTTTCTCCAAATGGAAATCAAGTTGGGAGGAGGAATGACCCATGCTTTGCGCAAATTTTTACTGGCTTATGCGTTTGTGTTGGCGGTGTGGGCCAAGGCTCTGGCCGGAGAGAATCCAAATCCTGCACACTGGCGCATAGGCCGGATTCACAAAGTCCGGTTTATGCGCCTATTTTTTCGTCTCCTATATTGAGGTGCTGTTATGAAATGGAAAAGCATGCTTCTTTTTTTGCTGCTGATTTGCCTGGCTGGCGGCTGCGGTGGAGACCAGAGCGGGGCAGTATATTGGCTCGATCCCTATTGGATGGAGATTGGCGCTGACCCGGCGGCAGAGAGCCGGCTTATCCGTTGTGATGGGGATGGGAACCTGCACACCGTTTTTTCCGACCGGAATCTTGCCAGCTTCACAGTCGGAGAAAATGACCAGCTGTACTGGACTACCTGGGACGGTACAGAGAGCAGGCTTTTTACAGCCGAAGCCGGTGGACAGGAGAGAGAAATCTATACAGCCGCATCTCGAATCCAAGAGCCGCTCCCATATGGAGACTATGTGTATTTTCTCCTGATGACAATCCCGACAATTACCAGGGGTATTGTCTGCCGCGTCAATGTGGAAACCGGCGCATTTGAAAATTTAAGGATTTATGGTGTAATACACAATACGTCCACTGTCATGGATATTTATGATGGGCATTTATATGTCAGAAATAGTTTTTCAAATTCGGACGAACCCCATGCTTTCATCAAGCTGGATTTGGAAACCCTGACATATGAGGTCTATCGCTTCAGCGTTGTTACAACAGTACCGGGAGTTTCAACTGACCCATTTATTTTTGACCAGGGCAGACTGTATATACTCCGTGAGGATATTAACCGGAAGCTCTCGCTGTATGTAATGGAGGTACAGGAAGATACCCTGATACGCCGGCAGGTGGAGATGCCAGACGACTTCCGGCTCCTGGGCATCGAAAATGACATTGTCTATTATTATTTGGAGCCGGAGCGGACTGTGTATGCATGGGATTATCTAGAAAATGACCTGGCTGCTTTTGAAGCTCCGGAAGGGGATTTTGGCATGTATGCATGGGTGTATCCGGCGGACTCCTTTTTCGCTGTTGTACTGCCCTATGAGCATATTTGCTATCTATGCAGTGAGTCTGGGCAGCGGGTCCGGATGCTGACTTATAACTGATTCGAAAGGGGTTAAGCTGCTCATTGCACCCCGGCCCGGCGGCCTCCGCCGGGCATTTTCATATTTTTTCAAAAAACACTTGCACCTTACGGGTGTACACTTTTCGCAGAAGGGATGAACAGCAGAACGGAAAAGCGGGGTGCGGCGCGCATGTGTGCTGCCGGACGAAGCAGCAATTTGGAGGTGCAGGGTGATG
>CAZRNK010000168.1:0-2769 GCA_964601435.1 uncultured Oscillospiraceae bacterium
AGAGGGGGAACAGCGACAAAAGCTGTTCCCCCTCTTGACTCCCCCTCTAAACTTTATAGCCCGTTGCGGCCTTGCTGGGGGAAGTAAACAAAATTTGTCTCCAGCGTCGATTTGCCGGGCGTTACGCCCTGGATTATGCTGTATCTCAGAGTAAGGCGCCCAATCTAAAATTTTGCTTTACTAGGGCGCAGCCCGTCATTGGTTGCTGGAGAGCTTTCCAACATTCTGCTATCGGCCCCGGCGCTGGAAACTAAAATTTTCGCGGAGGGATTCCAAAGGGGACCCGGCATTGGTAGCCGGGTCCCCTTTGGCCTGTTCTTTTGGTTCCTTTTCTTGCAGGAGCAAGAAAAGGAACGCTCTCGTCCCCTTCGCAAAGGAGAAAATTTTCTTTTGCCTACTTTTCTTTCGCTGGTGAAAGAAAAGTATCGACCCTTCGTCCCGCCTGCGGGCGGCGGAGCGGCAAGCGGCTATTCTGATCCTGCGGAGTGGTTGCTCAGGTTCCAGGCCTGCCAGGTGTGGTGCGCGCCGTCCTGGCACCGGGCGCGGAGAGCCTGAATTTCCTCCTGGAGCTGCGGATAGTCCGGCTGGGCGGCCAGGAGGCGCTCCAGCGCTGGCAGGGCGTCCCCGGAGAGGGCGGAGAGATAGTCTACGTCCACAGTCTCCAGCGCGCCGGAGAGATAGGCGTCTACATTATAATTTGCTACGCGGGCGTCCACATTGGTGTAATTGAGGGCCAGCCACAGTACCAGGCATACGGCAAAGCCAACCCGGAAAAAGCGCCATCCCGGCCGGGCCACCTTCCAGGCCGCCGCCAGCAGGCAGAGGAAAATCATACCCATGGCCCACAGCGTGAAATAGCGCAGCTCACTCAGGCCGAAAGCGGCAATATACCGGCACATCCGCCACAGGGCGGAGCAGAGGATGACCACCGTCAGCGCCAGGAGCAGCCAGCAGAGTATCTGAATGGCCCGCTCCACCCGGCTCCGGCTCCCCTGGCTCAGGAAAAACTGGGCGAAGAAGAGGGAGAGTCCGCCGTTAATACCCGCCACCGCCACCAGCTGGAAGAAACCGGAGCGGGCATACTCCGCCGCGGTCAAATCCCCCGGTGGCACCGCAGAGCGGAACAAATAGAGAAACTGTACGACGCAGAAGAGAAGGTATACGGCGTTCAAGACCCCCAGAAAGGCAATACAGGGCGCCGCCGGCAGCTTCTTGCCCGCCGCAGTTTCCGCCGGCGCCGCCGTCCGGGTCCGGGGGTGGCGGAGGGCGTAGAGGAGAGAGAAGCAGACGAGGCCCACGATGAACAGCCGCAGGGCGACCCACAAATTGTGTCCAAGCCGGCGCCCCTGGAAGAGGTTTGCCAGCGTGTCCCCCAGCGTGCCCAGCAGATTGGAGAAAACCGCGTCAGCAGCCATCAGCAGATAGACAATCAAAGCCAACACCGGCGCCCCCACAACAAGCCCCGCCAGCACATACAGGAGGGTATGCCGCTTCTCCCCCTGGCGGAGGCGGCCCAGGGCCCGGAAGGGCACGCCCCAGTTGCGAAAGGCGGCGGCAAAGCTAAAGCCCACCGTGTCCAGCAGCACCTGCGGCTCCCACCACCGGCGCCGGGCGGTGCCCGCCAGGGCGTAGACCGCCATGGCGCTCAGTAAGGCGCAGAGGAAGTAGTTGAGAAAGCGGAGAAAAACATTGCCAAACAGCGTCAGCGTGGCCGCCAGGCACACGGCTGCGGCGGTTAAAAATACGCTCTCCGCTGTGATGCGGATATTTTTGCCCAGGTAGAGGGCCGCGGCCAGGAGCACTGCCAGCACCAGCAGCGTCGCCCCCAGGCCCGGCAGCACAGCCAGGTAGTGGGTGGCCTCCATGCTGAAAACCGACCAAAACAGGGCCGACAGGCCCAGGCCCAGCCCCAGCGCCAGGGCGTCCCGGCGGGTGAAACCGCCCTCCCCGGGGATTTGTACGTTACGAATTTCCTCCATGGTCTGCTTCCTCCTCTCGGTATTCCAGCAAGTCCCCCGGCTGGCAGTCCAGGACCCGGCACAGGGCCTCCAGGGTGGAAAAGCGTACCGCCTTGGCCTTCCCGGTTTTCAAGACCGACAGGTTGGCCATGGTGACCCCCACCGCTTCGGAGAGGGCCGTAAGGCTCATTTTCCGCCGGGCCAGCATCACATCCAGATTTACAATGATTCCCATGGCGGCCTCCTTAAATCGTCAAATCATTTTCCGACTGGACGTCCGCCGCCTTCTGGGTCAGGTGGGACAGCGCCGCCGCCACCGCGGCGATGGTCAGGCCGAAAAAGACCACGCAGATAATGGCGACCATAACCGCCGGGTGGAGCAGGTTCATCGCCGCCAGGAGCACAAGGGCCAGGACGTACAGCCCCGTGTCCAGGATGGCCAGGTAGCAGATGATTTTCAGCCGCCGGGCATTCCCGGCGCAGAAGCTGTTGTCCCGGCCAATCTCCTGGAAAATCCGCCAGGCGATAACCAGGGCCACCGCAACCGGCACCACCGTTGCCCAGATATAGAGCAGACAGGGCCAGAACATAAAGTCGTAATTGGGATTTTGTAGCGCCATCTCCCGGCCCAGTTCCGGGACAAAGAGAAAGGCCAGGAAGGCCACCGTCAGCGCCACCAGCACCTCCACGCACCGGAGGCATACAGAGAGTTCCTTTTGTTTCATGGCATCTCGCCCCTTTCCCTGCCACCATATCACACGACGATATGAATGTCAATATATTTTTATCGTTTTTCAATAAAAATATACCG
>CAZRNK010000168.1:2869-5062 GCA_964601435.1 uncultured Oscillospiraceae bacterium
CCTTTTTGTTTGTCAAAATTTCATCTGTTTTCCGGCGGGCGGGCAAGGCTTTGCATGAATTATGAACAAAGTGTCAATTTTAATAGAGAGCCCCTTGACAAACATACAGGATAGTGGTAAATTAGCACTCAGAGGGCGAGAGTGCCAGCAAATGAATTTCGGGAGTGCCAGAAAGGAGTGGCCCCATGGACATCAGCGAAAGAAAGAAAAAAATACTCGCTGCCGTGGTGGACCACTACATTTCCACTGCCGAGCCTGTGGGCTCCAAGACGCTGGCGGAGACGGCAGGGCTGGGTTGCTCCAGCGCCACCATCCGCAACGAGCTGGCCGAACTCACCGCCATGGGCTATCTGGAACAGCCCCACACCAGTGCGGGACGGATTCCCTCCCCTCAGGGTTACCGGCTCTATGTCAATGAGCTGATGCACCGGCAGAAGCTCTCCCTGGAGGAGACGGAGGCCATCAACCGCAGCCTGGGCGAGAAGATGCAGCAGCTGGATAAGCTGATGAGCGACGTGGGGCGGCTGGCCTCCGAGCTGACCAGCTACCCGGCCTACGCCCTGGCAGCGCCCCGGGCGGCGACGGTTTCCCGCTTTGATTTTATTTATATTGATGCCAACACCTTTATCATCGTGGCGCTGCTCAGCGACGACACAGTGAAAAATAAACTCGTCCACCTGCCCTTTTCCGTGGACCAGGATACCATCACAAGGCTGAGTACCATGTTCAACGCCAGCTTTACCGGCCTGACGGAGGACAAGATTACCGATACCCTGGTGAGTGCCACGGAGCGGGCCTCCGGCGACAGCTACGGCCTGGTGCGGGCCATTACGGCCTTTACCATTGAGGCGCTCAGTGAAGCGGGGGCCGGCGAGGCCTTTGTCACCGGGGCAGGAAACCTGCTGAGCCATCCGGAGTTTCAGGACCCGGAGAAGGCCAGCCGGGTAATGGCCTATCTCTCCGACAGCGAACACCTGATGGAGCTGCCGGAAATGTCCGGCATGGACGAGGCCGGCGCGGTAAAGGTGCTCATCGGCCCGGAGACCCTGGCCGAAGAGCTCAAGGACTCCAGCGTGGTGGTGGCCCGGTATGACGCCGGGGACAACATGCAGGGGCTCATCGGGGTGGTTGGCCCCACAAGAATGGACTATTCCAAGGTGGCCGCCCGGCTGGGCTATATTGCCGCCTGGTTGAGCCGGCGGCTGGGCGGCGTGCCCGGCGCCCCGCCCCCCGGACTCAACAATATGCTGATAAAAGGAGACGAGATAGATGGCCAAGAAAAATAACACGCCCATGCCGGAGCAGGAGCCGGAGACTGTCCCCGGTTCTCAGGCAGAGGAACAAAATGCGCAGGCCCAGGCGCCTGACAGCGAACCGGCAGAGGCGGCGGCAGCCCCGTCCGAGGCCGAGGAGGCCCTCGTGAAGCTCCAGGCGGAGCTGGCTGCGGAGAAAGACAAGTACCTGCGCCTGGCGGCGGAATACGACAATTTCCGTAAGCGCAGCGCAAAGGAGCGGGAGAACATCTACGCGGATGTCCGGGCGGACACCGTGACGAAATTCCTCCCGGTATATGACAACCTGGCCCGGGCCCTGGCCCAGGAGACGGCGGACACCGCCTATCAGAAAGGCGTGGAGATGATTATGACCCAGCTCCGCTCCATTCTGGAAAAGCTCTCTGTGCGGGAAATCCCCGCCCTGGGGGAGACTTTCGACCCCGCGCGGCACAACGCCGTGATGCATGTGGAAGATGCCGCCTTCGGCGAGGGTGAGATTATTGAAGAGTTCGAAAAGGGCTTTACCATGGGAGAAAAGGTAATCCGCTTCAGCATGGTCAAGGTGGCCAACTGAGACGGCCCTTTCATCATAGATTGATAGAAACAACTTTGAAAAAAACGATTGAGGATATAGGAGGAACGTATCATGAGTAAGATTATCGGTATCGATTTGGGCACTACCAACAGCTGTGTGGCCGTTATGGAGGGCGGCGAGCCCGTAGTCATTGCAAACGCAGAGGGCAACCGCACCACCCCGTCTGTCGTGGCTTTTTCCAAGACAGGTGAGCGGATGGTGGGCCAGGTGGCAAAGCGCCAGGCCATCACCAATCCCGACCGGACCATCTCTTCCATCAAGCGGGAGATGGGCAGCAACTACAAAGTTACCATCGACGGCAAGAGCTATACCCCCCAGGAAATC
>CAZRNK010000169.1:0-2250 GCA_964601435.1 uncultured Oscillospiraceae bacterium
CTGACCCTGGCCGCCCTGGTGTCCCCGGTCAACATCACCGGCCTGGTAGACAGCTTCAACCGCGCCAGCAACACCTGCTTCGTGGAAATTGTAGACTACTACTCCGGCACCCGCTCCGTGGCCGACGCCGTCACCCGGCTGAACACCGAGCTTCTCTCCGGCCAGGGGCCCGACCTTATCTATTTTGGCAACTACTCTCCCAAATCCTACATCCAGAAGGGATATCTGGTGGATTTGTATCCCTATCTGGACGCAGACGAAGCGCTCTCCCGGGATGACTTTCTAATTCTGGTGGCTATGGAGACTGACGGCGGCCTCTATACTGCCGCCCCCAGCTTCACCATTACCACGCTGGCAGGAAAGGCCTCTGAATTTGGCGACGCCGCCGGCTGGGACTTTGACGATCTCTATGCCCTTCTCTCCAGCCCGGAGGCGGGCGCCGGCAAATTCCCCTCCTGGAGCAACACCGGCTTTCTATCCGACTGTCTGGACAGTGTGCTCCCAACCGCCATCGACTGGGCGGCGGGCACCTGTGATTTTGACACAGAGGCCTTCCGGGCCTTGCTCACCGCGGCGGCGGCCTTTCCCGACCCCGCAGAGGAGACACTGGGCAGTGATTTCACTTCGGCAGAAGCGCTGCTCCAGCGGGGGGATGCCCTGGTCATATATGAAACCCTGACTTCCATCACCGATTTGGTCCGGCAGGAGGAGGCCGTGGGGGAGAGCCTTGCGCTCATCGGCTTTCCCACGGCGGACGGCACCGGCGGCTCCCAAATCAATCTCACTGCCAACATCGGCATCTCCAGCCAGTCCGGCAAGGCGGACGCCGCCTGGAGCTTCCTCCGCTACATGATGGCGGACGAAACCTATCAAAACAGCATATCCAGCGCATTTCCCATGCTCCGCTCGGCCCTGGAATCGGACATTGAAGCCCTGCTGCACCCCCACGCGGAGCTGACAGACGCAGAGTTTGTCCCCGGGGAGAATGGGGGCGTCTACATTGATGGGGTATTTCACGACATTGTCTATGACCCGGAGACCTTTTTCGCCCCCCTGGCCACCCAGGAGCAGGTGGACAAGGTCATGGCCCTCATAGAGGGCGGGAGCCATATCTACTCCTATGAACTGGACGTACAGAACATCATCCTGGAGGAAGCCGCGGCCTATTTCGCCGGGGACCGGAGCCTGGACGACACCATCGCCCTCATCCAGAACCGGGCCAGCCTCTATGTGACGGAGCAGAGCTAGGCGGAAAGGAGCGTAGGATGAAAAGACGGATTGCCTGCATACTGGCGCTGCTCACGGCCTTCTTTGCCTGCACATCCTGCGGCGGGCAGGCCTCCGGCCCGGATGCCGCCGCGGACTATTCCCCGGTAGAAGTGGTGGTGCTGGAGAGGGTGGCCATGCGGCAAAATGACGAGGCGCTGTATATCTCCCTCCTGTCCGAGGCGGCCGCCGCCTCCTATGCAGAGAATGATACCGGGCAGCCGCTGAACCTGGGCCTGATGGAATTTACCCTCCTTCGGGCCTACGAGGCCCAGGGGGAGCACCGCCGCGCCTGTATGGATGTCCTGAAAACCTATGCAGAATATCAGGACATCCCCGAGGAAGACCTGGCCGTGGTCTTTGTCAAATACGACGCCCAATATGACGGGGAACAGGTCTTTTTCAGCAGCGGCGTCTCCACCCGGGTCTACTGGCTGGTGCGGGAGGATGGCGCCTGGAAAATCAGTGCCTCCGGCATGGGCGGCATGGGGGCGGCAGACGACATCTATGAATAGCGCCGCCGGCGAAAAATAAAAAAACGAGCTTGCCGGAAACACCCCCCTTGGGGGGTGTTTCCGGCTGCCTGCCCCGCTTCTTTTTCCAAGAAGAAGCGGGGCATTTTTGCGGTTGGAACCGGGGCGAAGATTTCACTTTTTTCCTTTTCTGGGCGTCCTCTGATATAAACGGCGGCCGACTTTAAAGTCGGCCACAATATATTAGACAAGAAATTAACACAATGTTATAATTTTTTTACATTCCGATGGGTGCCAGGGGCAAATGGGATGCCCTGCAGGCACACCGCAAACAAAGCGAAAGGATGGAGAAAAGGATGAACAAACTGAACAAAGGCACGGCATTTCTGCTGGCCTTAGTCCTGCTTCTGGCGCTGACGGCCTGCGCCACAACGCCGGAGTCCACCCAGCCCCCCGCCACCGAGGCGCCCACCGCCAGCACACCCACCGAGGCCCCCGCCACGCCGGAGCC
>CAZRNK010000169.1:2350-5060 GCA_964601435.1 uncultured Oscillospiraceae bacterium
CCACGCCGGAGCCTGTCACTGTCAGTTACCCCCTGACCACAGAGGATGTGGAGCTGAGTATTTTCTATATGGGCAACCCCAATGCCGTCCAGGCCACGGAAAACAGCCTGGATAACGCCAGCCTCCGGGCTGCCGAGGCCGCCACCGGCGTCCACATCGTCACCCGCGGCGTCATGCCCTGGACCAGCGCGGAGGAATTCAACATCATGATTGCCAGCGGGGAATATACCGACCTGGTGTTCCAGTTTGCCTCCCTGTACACCGCCGGAGAGGACAACGCCATTGAGGAGGGCATCATTTACGACCTGGCCCCCATGATGGAGACCTGCGCCCCCGACTTCCTCCGGGAAATTTCCCAGTTTGAGGACGGGATTAAAGCCATTACCACCGACGGCGGTCACATGCCGGAAATCGGCAACATCACCATACATGAGCTCAAACCCGACCAGGGCCTCTTCATCCGTCAGGACTGGCTGGACGGCCTGGGAATGGACACCCCTGTCACCTATGACGACCTCCACGACGCCCTGGTGGGCTTCCAGTCGGAGTATGGCTCCCGCGGCATGCTTATGATGAACACCGGCGTGTTCTGCAACAACTACCTGGCCGCCGGCTATGGCATCAACGCCTACCAGGTGGTGGGCTTCCTCTCTGAGTACGCCTACTACCAGGTGGACGGCGAGGTGCGCCACGGCTGGGCCCAGCCGGAATTCAAGGACTACCTGACCATGATGAGCGAATGGTATGCCGAGGGGCTTATCCATCCGGACACCCTGCTCATGAGCGCCGACTGGATGAACCCGGACAACGAGACATACATCAACACCGGCGAGGTGGGCCTCTGGTTCAAGAGCCAGAGCGGCATCACCGCCCTGGAGGAAGCCAATGTGGACGCAAACTGCGACATTGTCGCCCTGGCAGACCCTGTGCTCCAGCCCGGGGACACCATCCACACCCGCACCACCGCTGCCACCCGCTATGGCCTGGGCGGCGGGATGGTCATCACCACCGCCTGCGCCGACCCGGAGCTGGCGCTGAAGTGGCTGAACTTCTTCTTTACCGAAGAGGGCGCCCTGATTGCCAACTACGGTGAGGAGGGCACCACCTACACCATGGTGGACGGCGCACCCCAGTACACCGACATGATTATCCAGGGCGAGGGCGGCGCCTTCATGGCCTGGAACGTCAACTGCCTGAGCTGCGCCCCCTTCCTCAATGACAACACCAAGTTGGACGTTGTCTACTCGGAAAAGGAGCTGGCCGCGCCTGACATCTGGATGAGCAATGCCGACTACGCCTACATGTACCCCGTTGCTGCGGTGCTCAACGAAGAGGAGGGCACTGAGTTTAACAACCTGATGTCGGAAATCAACACCTACGCCTCGGAGAACATCATCCGCTTCATCATCGGCGAGCTGAGCATGGACGAGTTTGACGCCTTTGTAAACCAGATGAACGAAATGGGCCTGCCCCGGTGCACTGAGCTGAAGCAGGCGGCCCTGGACCGCTACATGAGCCGGTAAAGGCAAGTGCTTTATGCAAAACATCTGCGGCGCTTCCAGTGCCGCAGATGTTTACTATAAAAAACCAGAAAAAGGAGCAGTTTATGGACTTTACAGGAAAGTATACCTTCACCATGCCCACCCCCAGCGGGGAGCGGGAGAGCGTCTTTATTCTCCGGGACTACTATGACGGCGCCCCCCACGGCAGTTTCCAGAGCGCCCACGGCGGGGCCACCCAGACCCGGGACATCACCTGGGAGGGGGATACCCTGCGTTTCTCCGCCCAGGCCGGCCCGGCAAAAATCCACTTTACTTTTACCCTGGCTCCAGACGGCAGCTTCTCCGGCACAGCGCTGGCAGAGCAGCACGAGGGCGCGCCGGTGGAAACCCCGGTCTCCGGTGTCAAGACCCCCATCACCCCCGCCGATGACCAGACCGAGAAAATCGAGATGAAGGGCCGGGCCCTGATTCTCTATTGCAGCATCACCAAAAACACGGAAAAGGTGGCCACCTGGTTCAAGGAGACCTTTGCCCACTACGGCATCAAGGCAACGATGATTCACGTCACCAACAACATCGACTGGAACCAGTACGCCGACAAGCTGGCCATTGAGGATTATGACGTCGTCTGCATGGGCAGCCCCATCATCGGCGGCGCCCCCATGAAAGCCATCTTCAAACACTTCAGCGCCGGGGCCCATTCCTCCCTGGAGGACGGCGTAGCCCGAAACGCGGCCAAGGGGCTGCCCTTCAACGCCGGCGGCGCCGGCGGGCCGGTGGGCGCAGAAGTGAAAGGCGCGCCGCCCCCGGCGGGCGGCCCCGGCGGACCGGGCGGACCAGGAGGGCCCGGCATGACGCGCTGGCACCACCCGGACTATGACGGCGACTATGTCACCTGGCCCGGCGGCCCGCGGCCCCAGGGCCTGTACCGTCCCCTGGGTATTGTCTTTACCACCTATGGCGGCGGCTTCTCCGGCCCGCCGGAGTGCCTGCCGGTGCTGGAGCTTCTCCAGCTCTATCTGGAGTCCAAAGACGTAAAGGTCATCGGCCGCTTCGCCTGCTGCGGCAAAGAGTATGGCCCCGCCGGCCTGGATGACGGGGAGACCCCCGCCCGGGTAGAGGAACCCCCGGTCTACTACAAGGACGCCGACGGCAAGTACCACGCCGGCAGCTTCTTCTTCCACTGCCACGCCAACAGCAAGCCCGGC
>CAZRNK010000170.1:0-5058 GCA_964601435.1 uncultured Oscillospiraceae bacterium
ATCACGGCGCGGTTGGCCTCCAGGACGCCGGCCTTGTGCTGGGCCACCGGGATGATGATGACCTGGATGGGGGCGATGCGGGGGGGCAGGACCAGGCCGTTGTTGTCTCCATGGGTCATGATGATGCCGCCGATAATCCGGGTGGAGAGGCCCCAGGAGGTCTGATGGGGGTGGCTCAGGCCGTTGTTTTTGTCGGCAAAGGTGATGTCAAAGGCCCGGGCGAAGCCGTCGCCGAAATAGTGGCTGGTGGCGCCCTGGAGGGCCTTGGTGTCATGCATCATACACTCGAGGGTATAGGTTCGCTCCGCGCCGGCAAATTTCTCCTTGTCCGTCTTGCAGCCCCGGATGACGGGCATGGCCAGGACATTTTCACACAAATCCGCATAGGTCTCCAGCTGCTGCTCCGTCTCGGCCAGGGCCTCCTCGGCGGTGGCGTGGAGGGTGTGGCCCTCCTGCCAGAGGAACTCCCGGTGACGCAGGAAGGGGCGGGAGGTTTTCTCCCAGCGGAGGACGCTGCACCACTGGTTATAGAGCATGGGCAGGTCCCGCCAGGAATGGACGACGTTGTGCCAGTGCTCGCAGAACAACGTCTCGCTGGTGGGGCGGATGGCCAGGCGCTCCTCCAGCGGCTCGCTGCCGCCGTGGGTGACCCAGGCGCACTCGGGGGCGAAGCCCTCCACGTGGTCCTTTTCCCGCTGCAGCAGGCTCTCGGGAATCAGCATGGGCATAGCCACGTTGGTGTGGCCCGTGGCCTTAAAGCGGCTGTCCAGCGCCTGCTGGATATTTTCCCAAATGGCATAGCCATAAGGTCGGAGAATAAACATGCCCTTGACGCTGGTGTAGTCAATAAGCTCCGCCTTGCGGCACACGTCGGTGTACCATTTGGCAAAGTCCTGCTCCATGTCGGTAATCTGCTCGACCTTCTTGTCTTTTGCCATGTAAAACGCTCCTTTTCCGCACCTGGATGGGGTGCGCCTTCTCTGATATGCCCGCAGGGGTCTTGTGCTGCAAGCCTTCTTATTTTATAGAAAGTACTGGCCCTTGTCAAGGGACGGGGCGCCGGGACGAGGGGAATTTTTTCAACGGCCATGGAGGAACGGTAGCCGGGTGAGAGGGTGAAAAAGGATATGAAAATTTTTTATCTGAATCCAGAAAAAATGTAAATAAATTACAGACTTTTGGGCACTTTGTCAAAAATTAAATAATCCAAATTGCAAAAAAGCCTATCATTTCACGATATTCTATGATAAAATGACACCAGAAAACCAGGTGCATCCCCCAGGATGCGCCCTTATGTTTTTACCAGAATGAAATGGCAGAAGGAGTTGGGACAATGGAAAAAGTTACGCTCTACATCGATGGCAAGCCCATCGAGGCAGAGAAGGGACAGAGCGTATTGCGGGCGGCCCTGGCGGCCAATATCTACATCCCGCATATCTGCTCCCACCCGGATTTGGAAGCCCAGGGCGGCTGCAAGCTCTGCGTAGTGGAGATTGAGGGGCACGACGGCCCCGTCACCTCCTGCACGACGATTGCAGAGGAGGGCATGCGGGTGCGCACCAAGGGCGAGCTGCTGGATAACATCCGCCGCACCTCCATGCAGGTGATGATGGCCGGCCATCCCCAATGCACCGGCTGCCGCAGCTTCGGCAACTGTGAATTCCAGGCGCTGCAGCAGTACCTCTCCGCCGTCAACAACCCCGGCATGCGGGAAATTCACAAGGAAACCACCAATCTGAACACCAACAACCCCCTGATTGACCGGGACATGGTTCGGTGCATCCAGTGCGGCCGCTGCATCCGTGTCTGTGCGGATGTCCGGGGCGTGAACATCCTCCAGTATAACCGGAAGGACGACACCGGCGAGACCTATGTGGGCACCAATCTGGACCTCTCCCTGCCGGAGGCGAACTGCCGCTTCTGCGGCGCCTGCGTGGAGGTATGTCCCACCGGCGCGCTCCAGGACAAGGAGGGCATTTTCCGCACCGACATTCCCCGGGACCAGGCCCTTGTCCCCTGCCAGGCGGACTGCCCGGCCCATACGGACATCCCCGCCTATCTCCGGCTGATTCACGAGGGGAAATACTCCGAGGCAGTGGGCGTCATCCGCGAGAAGCTCACCTTCCCCCATGCGCTGGGCTACGTGTGCAACAACCGCTGCGAGAAGGCCTGCAAGCGCAATGGCCTCAATGACCCCCTCTCCATCCGGAACCTGAAGCGCTTTGCTGTGGAGCACGACACCGAGCAGGTGTGGTGGGACCGCTATATGCAGACTGCCCCCCGCACCGGCAAAAAGGTCGCCGTAGTGGGCGCCGGCGCCACCGGCATGACAGCGGCCTTCTACCTCAACAAGAAGGGCCACGACGTCCAGGTCTTTGAAAAGCAGAAGATTCCCGGCGGCCACATGACCGGCGGCATGCCGGAATACCGCATCCCCACCAAGGATGTCCTGGCGGAGATGGATGTCATCTTGAAGTCCGGCGTGAAGCTGGAGTGCAACCACGAAATCAAGAATGTGGCGGAGCTCAAGAAGGACTACGACGCAGTCCTGGTGGCCCTGGGCACCAGCGTGGGCAAGAAGCTGGGCTACCTGCCCGGCGCCAACTTCGACCATGTGTACACGGCGGTGGATTTGCTCCGGGCCCAGCGGCTGAACCTGCCCATTGAGCTGGGGGACACCGTGAACATCATCGGCGGCGGCAACGTGGCCTTTGACGTGGCGGGGACCCTAATCCGCATGGGCAAGACTGTGAATGTGGTCTGCCTGGAGAAAGACGCCTCCCAGGCCTCCCCTGAGGAGCGGGATTTGGCCCTGGAGGAGGGGGCGAACCTCTTTGACAGCCACTCCAACGAGGCCATTATCGGCACCCAGGAGAAGGTGACCGGCCTCCAGGTACATAAAATCAACTCCTTCTATTTCCACCCGGAGACCCGGGCCCTGGTGGAGGACCCGGTGCCCGACAGCACCTATATCATCCCCTGCGACTCCATTGTATTTGCCGCCGGCCAGGTGACGGGGCTCACTGAGGACTTCGGCCTGGAGCTCAACCGCTTCGGCTATCCCATCGATCCCAAGACCGGCAAGAGCGAGTTCACAACCTCTATCGAGGGGGTCTTTGCCGCCGGCGACGTGATTACCGGCACCAAGTTTGTCATTGACGCCATCGCCTCCGCCCGGGAGTGCGCGGAGCTGATGGACAAGTATTTAGGCGGCGACGGCAACATCGACGAGGTCCTGGTAGACAGGACACGGAACCCGGAGATTGGGAAAATCGAGGGCTTTGCCCAGCTGCCCCGGGAGGAGATGGCTATCCAGCCTGCGGAGAAGCGGAAGAACAACTTCGAGCCCATTTATACGGGGCTTACCTGCGAGCAGGCGGGCTGCGAGTCCGGCCGCTGCCTCCAGTGCGATTTGCGTAAGGACCTCCATAAGGAGAAGGTCTGGACCGCGTATGTGAATCAGTGAGGAGGGTGGAACTATGATTAAAAACTGTGAGCGTAAGGCAGATATTTTACCCTCCGCGGAGGAGATTCTCAACAAGGCGGAGGATGTCTGCCCGGTAAAGTGGGCCGTGGAAGTGGCGGAAAAGGCCATGAAGAACACCTGCGGCCGGGGCGTTTTCTGCCGGGACGGCATGAAGCAGCTCTATTTCATCGGCCTGGACATCACCCGGGACAAGGGCTCCATGGAGGACATCGAGCTGCTCCAGGAGCTGTGCAAGACCATGCTGGTGGCGGCGGACTGCGAGCTGAGCGCCAAGGCCATTGAGCTTTTCCAGCTCTCCATGGACAACTATTATAATGAATGGACCGCCCATGTGCTGCGCCACCGCTGCAAGGCCGGGGCCTGCGAGGCCTTCCCCAAGCCGGCAGCGGCTGCGGCAGGCGGCGGACGGCGCCGCCGCGCCGGCGGCGTGGTCAGCGAGGAGGGCAAAGCCGCCAGCGCACCCACCTTCGATATTCCTGTGGGCAGCGGGGAGGAAGAAGCCCCGGCTTTCAAGGCGCCTGCGGTCAAAATTGAGCCGACGGAGGGTGGCACCCGGCGCCGGCGCCGCGGGGGCGTTGTGGAGGTCATTGAAGACTGAGAACCCCGGCCTAGATTCAGGCTTACCAGAGAAAATCAAAAATATTGCTGTGTAAAGGAGAATTCACGTATGAGCAAGATTAAGATGGAGGCGGATGTCGTCGTCGTTGCCGCTGGCATGTCCGGCCTGTCCGCCGCTACCCAGGCCCAGGAGCTCCTGAACGCCACTGGCGGCGGCTATGTCGTCGCCTTTGAGAAGTCCGGCACCACCGGCGGCGCCGCCAATATGGGTATGGCCATTTTCGCCGTGGAGTCCCGCCTCCAGAAGGAGGACATGTACTACTGGACCCAGGATGAAGCTTTCCTGGATTTCATGGAGTACACCCACTGGCGCGCTGACGCCAAGCTGGTCCGCCGCTGGTTCAAGCAGAGCCCGGAGACCATCGACTGGCTCATGAGCATGGGCACCCAGTTCCAGGGCGTCTACAAGTACTTCAAGGACTCTCACAAGACCCAGCATATTGTCAAGGTCCCCGGCACCAACAAGCCCACGGAGCGCTGCGCCAGCGTCAATATCAAGAACATGACCGACTATGCCGTGGAGATGGGCGTGGACTTCCAGTTCCACACCTCTGTCAAGGAGCTCATTATGGGCGACAAGGGCCAGGTCATCGGCGTCCGGGCCGAGCGGGATGACGGCACAGAAGTGGAGTGCATGTGCAACTGCGTCATCGTGGGCACCGGCGGCATCGGCAACAACGTGGACATGATTGAGAAGTATCTGGGCTTCAAGTGGGGCGTGGATATGTTCACCTTCCGGATTCCCGGCATTGACGGCGACGGCCTGAATATGGTCTGGAAAGTGGGCGGCAAGCAGGCCAAGGTCACCATGGAGGTCACCTATAACACCCCCGGCGTCACCGATATTTTCAAGACCATTTCCGAGACCATGCGCCAGCCCAACCTGATGGTAAACTTAGACGGCAAGCGCTTCATGAACGAGTATTTCATGGACAACACCACCTACACCGGCA
>CAZRNK010000171.1:0-5041 GCA_964601435.1 uncultured Oscillospiraceae bacterium
TGGACAACATCCGCTATGGCAAGCTGGACGCCACCGACGAAGAGTGCATCGCTGCGGCCAAGAGTGCCAACGCCCACGGCTTTATTACCCGTCTGCCCAACGGCTATCAGACGGAAATTACCAACAACGGCCGGAATATTTCCCAGGGCCAGCGCCAGCTCCTGGCGATTGCCCGGACAGCGGTGGCGAAACACCCCGTGATGATTATGGACGAGGCCACCAGCTCCATTGATACCCGTACCGAGAAGCTGATTGAGTCCGGCATGGATTCCCTCATGGAGGGCAAGACCGTATTTGTCATTGCCCACCGCCTCTCCACGGTCCGGAACTCCAAAGTCATTGCCGTCATTGAACACGGCGAAATTGTGGAGAAGGGGAGCCATCAGGAACTGCTGGCGCTTCAGGGGCGATACTATCTCCTCTACACCGGACAGCACGAGCTGGAATAATCTCCAAAGCACACAAGTATCCACCAGAGAAAGTGGACTCTGGTGGATATTTTTTTGAAAAAATACGGACCCGGGCTTGATTTCCTATAGACATTTGCCGTAAATGCTGGTATGATAAAGCCGAAACGAGATTGATAAAAAATAAACAAAAATTTGGCCGGGAAAATAAATACAACCCGGAACTTCCAATGGCGAGGTGAACTATGAGCAGATTGTATATTCATGCGCCCACCCAGAGCCAGACCGTGGTGGAGCAGCTGTATAAGGACGTAGAGCGGCGCATTGCCTCCAGTCCGCCGGGGCTATGTCCCGTGGATTTGGCGCTGAATTTCCTGACACTGTGCCACGCCCAGACCTGCGGCAAGTGCGTACCCTGCCGGGTCGGCCTGGGGCAGCTCACCGCCCTGCTCCGGGAGGTGCTGGACGGAGAGGCACAAGAGGACGTCATCGATTTGATTGAAGAGACGGCCCTTGTGATTATTGACTCGGCGGACTGCGCCATCGGCACAGAGGCGGCCCGCCTGGTTTTGGAGGGGGTCCGGGGCTTCCGGGACGACTATGAGGAACATGTGCGCCACCACCGCTGTCTGGGCTCCCTGGAGAACCCGGTGCCCTGTGTGGCCCTGTGTCCGGCCAGTGTGGACATCCCCGGGTACATCGCCCTCATCAGCGAGGGACGCTATCAGGATGCAGTGAAGCTCATCCGCAAGGACAATCCGCTGCCTGTCGCCTGTGCCTATATCTGCGAGCACCCCTGTGAGGCGCGCTGCCGCCGGAACATGGTGGATAACGCCATCAACATCCGGGGCCTGAAGCGCTTTGCCGTGGACATGGCCAGGGATGTGCCCCTGCCCAAATGCGCCCCGGCCACAGGCAAGCATGTGGCCATTGTGGGCGGCGGCCCCGGCGGCCTGTCTGCGGCTTTCTATCTGTGCCTCATGGGCCATAAGGTGACCATCTATGAGCGGCAGAAGCAGCTGGGGGGCATGCTCCGCTATGGCATTCCCAACTACCGCTTCCCCCGGAAGGAGCTGGACAGGGAGATTGCCTCCATTTTGGCCATGGGCGCCCAGGTGAAGCTGAATGTGAATGTGGGCGTGGACATTACCTTCGAGGATTTGCGCCGGGAGTATGACAGCATCTACATCGCCATCGGCGCCCACACGGATAAAAAGACCGGCATCGAGGGGGAGGACTTGGCAGGTGTCACCTCCGCCGTGGAGATGCTGCGGAAAATCGGCGACGGTGAGATGCCCGATTACACCGGAAAGAAAGTGGTCGTCATTGGCGGCGGCAATGTGGCCATGGACGTTACCCGGAGCGCCATCCGCCTGGGGGCGGAAAAGGTGACATGCGTCTACCGCCGGCGGAAGGCGGACATGACGGCCCTTCCGGAGGAGGTGGAGGGCGCCGTGGCCGAGGGGGCGGAGCTGCTGACCCTTCAGGCGCCGGTGCGCATTGAGAATGACGGGACGGGCCGCGCCGCAGCCCTCTGGGTCCAGCCGCAGATTATCGGGGAGCTGGACAGCGCCGGGCGTCCCCGGCCCAACAAGGCCCATACCGGGGAGGTACGGGTGCCCGCCGACGTCATTATCGTGGCCATTGGCCAGGGAATTGAGACTTACGGCTTTGCCAAGGAGGGCGTTCCGGTGAGCCGGGGCATGATTCAGGCCATGACCGACGGCAGCCTCAGCAATTTCGACGGGGTGTTTGCCGGCGGGGACTGTGTCACCGGGCCCGCCACCGTGATTCAGGCCATTGCCGCCGGGAAGGTGGCCGCGGCCAATATTGACGAGTACCTGGGATTTAACCACACCATCATCATGGATGTGGAGGTGCCCAGTCCGCGGCTCAATAATAAGCCGCCCCACGGCCGGATTAACACCACAGAGCGGGAGGCCTGCGAGCGCAAGCATGACTTTGAATGTATCGAGTGCGGCATGAGCCTGGAGGGCGCCATGCAGGAGTCCTCTCGGTGCCTGCGGTGCGACCATTTTGGCTACGGCCAGTTCAGAGGGGGGCGGATTCATCAATGGTAAACCTGACGATTGACGGCACAGCCGTTACGGCCCGGGAGGGCATGACAATCCTGGAGGCGGCCCGCCAGGCAAAAATCCATATTCCCAGCCTCTGCTACCTCAAGGGCATCAACCAGATTGGGGCCTGCCGGGTGTGCGTTGTGGAGATTGAGGGCATTGAGCGGCTGGTGCCCGCCTGCGACAATGTGGTGGCGGAGGGGATGGTGGTCTATACCAACAGCCCCCGAGTGCGAAAGGCCCGGCGGGTGAACATGGAGCTCATTTTGTCCCAGCACGACTGCCAGTGCGCCACCTGCGTCCGGAGCGGGAACTGTTCCCTCCAGACCCTGGCCAACGATTTGAACATCCTGGATTTGCGCTATCCCAAGCACATCCCCGTAAACCGCTGGTCCAAAAAGGCCCCCTTAATCCGCACTGAGAGCAAGTGCATCAAGTGCATGCGCTGCATTCAGATTTGTGACAAGGTCCAGACCCTGAAAGTCTGGGACATCTCCGGCACCGGCAGCCGTACCAGCGTGGACGTCTCCTTCAACCGGATGATTCGAAAGGCCGACTGCGCCTACTGCGGCCAGTGCATTACCCACTGCCCCACCGGGGCCCTACGGGAACGAGACGACACAGCCGCCGTTATGAACGCCCTGGCGGACAGGGAGAAAATCACAGTCGTCCAGGTGGCCCCGGCAGTCCGGGCGGCCTGGGGCGAGCACTTCGGCCTGAGCCGGGAAAAGGCCACGGCCCGCCGGCTGGTGGCCGCGCTGCGCAAGCTGGGCTTTGACTACATCTTTGATACCAATTTTTCTGCCGACCTTACGGTCATGGAGGAGGCCAGCGAGTTCGTCCACCGCTTTACCAACAAGGAGAAATATGCCTGGCCCATGTTTACCTCCTGCTGTCCGGGGTGGGTGCGTTTTGTGAAGTCCCAGTTCCCGGAGTTCACCGGACAGCTCTCCAGCGCCAAAAGCCCCCAGCAGATGTTTGGGGCCATTGCCAAGAGCTACTATGCCCAGCTGCTGGGCGTAGACCCCCACCGCATCTATGTGGTCTCCATTATGCCCTGTATTGCCAAAAGGAGCGAGTGCGAGCTGCCCGGGCAGAATTCCACCTGCGGCGACCCGGATGTGGATGCAGTCCTCACCACCCGGGAAATGGTCCGGATGCTGCGCAGCGACCATATTGTGGCAGAGGATTTGCCGGAGCAGGACTTCGATGTCCCTCTGGGCACCAGCACAGGGGCGGGGGTCATTTTTGGCGCCACAGGCGGCGTAATGGATGCGGCCCTGCGCACAGCGTATTTCCAGATTACCGGGCAAAATCCGGACCCGGACGCTTTCCGGCGGGTGCGGGGACAGAAGGGCTGGAAAGAGTCCGTCTTTACAGTGCCCGGCGTGGGGGAGGTGCGTGTGGCAGTAGTCTCCGGCCTGGGCAACGCCCGGAAACTTCTGGAGGCACTCCGAAAGGGGCGCATCAGCTATGACTTCGTGGAGGTCATGGCCTGCCCCGGCGGCTGCGCCGGCGGCGGCGGCCAGCCCATCACCGACGGGAAAGAGCTGGCAGACATTCGGGGGCGAAACCTCTGGAGCCTGGACAAAAAAAGCACCCTGCGGTTTTCCCATGAAAACCCGGACATCCAGCGGCTCTATGCCGATTACCTGGGGGCGCCCATGAGCGAGCGGGCCCGGCAGCTTCTCCACACGGACCACAGCGCCTGGGAGATGCCGCCTGCGCCAAAACGCAGCAGAATGAGATAGCGTTACTTTTCTTGGTTCTCAAGAAAAGTAACCAAAAGAATATCATCCGCCTGCGGGCGGGACGGGGGCGATACTTTTCTTTCTCCAGCGAAAGAAAAGTATCCAAAAGAAGTTTTTCTCCCTTGCGAGGGGGACGAAAGGTGTTCCTTTTCTTGCTTCTGCAAGAAAAGGAACCAAAAGAACAGACCAAAGGGGACCCGGCTTAAAATGCCGGGTCCCCTTTGGAATCCCCCCACGCAAATCTTAGTCAGAAGCCCAGAGGCTGAGGGAAGAATGTTGGAAAGCCCTCCTGCAACCAATGACGGGCCGCGGGGCCCTGGATAAAGCAAAAACATAGTGCGGCGCTGCCCTCCAGGATGCAGCGCAGGAAAATCTGATGCAAAGTCCAATGTAAGTGGGTTTGTATCGGGAAGGAAGCGCAGCGGAGTGACCAAGCTTTCACACGAAAGTGTGGAAGCGCGGGATACAGAGCTTGTGCTGATGCGACGGGCTTGCGCCCTGGTGTCGGCAGCCACCAGCCCTGCTTTCCACCCATTTCTTTCAGCAGCGAAAGAAACGGGTGGAGCCCAAAGAAGCGCCGCCAAAGGGGCCCGGCTGCCAATGCCGGGCCCCTCTGGACACCCCCTATAAGTCGCAGCCAGTTGCGGCTTGGCTGAGGGAGCTTGTCTAATTTAACTCCAGCAACGATTTACCGGGCCACAGGGCCCTGGATTATGCGAAACTTTAGAGGTCAATTTTTCACTACGATTCTGCTTTATCCAGGGCCCCGCGGCCCGTCATTGGTTGCTGGAGGGCTTTCCAACAT
>CAZRNK010000172.1:0-5002 GCA_964601435.1 uncultured Oscillospiraceae bacterium
AAAGCCAAGAAAAGTGCCCTGGTGTCTTTAGTCTTTGTTGATTTCAATCAGCACTTTCATCGCCTGTTCCGGGTGGGCGTCGATGAAGGCAAAGGCCTTATCGTACTCATTCAGCGGGAACTTGGCAGAGATGATGCCATCGGTATGGATTTTGCCGCTGGCCAGGTACTCCACTGCCTTGGCGAAGTCCTCCCGGACATACATCATGTGGCCCAGCAGGCTAATTTCCCGGCGCTGGAGGAGGGGTACGTCGAAGGTGACGGGCTCCTTGAAGTTGCCGGAGATGATGATGACCGAGGAGTTCCGGGCGGCGGTAAGAATGGAGTTAAAGGTGAACGGTGTGGCGGCGCAGTCAATAATAATATCTGCGGCCCGCTCCGCGCCGAAGGCGCCATGGATAGCGTCCTGGAGGGAGACATTCTTGGTGTTGACGCAGTAGTCAATGCCGCACTTGCGGGCAATCTCCAGCTTCTCATCCAGAATGTCGGTAATGAGGACGCCCGCTGCCCCGGCGGCCTTTGCGCACTGGGCGGTGAGGTTGCCGATTGTGCCCGCGCCCACGACGCAGACGTTCATGCCCTCGATTTTCGGGGCCCGGCTGATGCAGCCCACGCCCACGGCCACGGGCTCGGCCAGGGCGGCGATGTCGTCCGGGCAGCCCTCGGGAATCCGGTGGAGGTTCCAGGTGTCCACGGCGATATACTCACAGGCGCAGCCGTCCATGTGGACGCCGATGACCTTCAGGCTCTCGCAGACATTGTACCGGCCGGTGCGGCAGGGGTAGCAGTTGCGGCAGACCACCTGGGGCTCGGGAATCACCCGGTCGCCCACCTGGAAGTCCGTCACGCCCTCCCCCAGGGCGACAATTTCGCAGGAGGCCTCATGGCCCATAACCAGAGGAAAGGTGACATATTTGTGCTTGCCGTGATAGATTTGGATGTCCGAGGCGCAGACACCCAGATATTTGTTCTTCAGCAGTACCTGGCCGGGGCCGGGGGTGGGAATGGGCCTGTCCAGATACTGAAAGGTTTGTGGCGCAGTGATTTGTGCTGCCAGCATAGTTATTTGCATCTCACTTTCTTTTCAGAACTTTGCGGATGGCGGTGGCAACCGCTTGGGCGTCCAGCCCATATTTCTCCAGAAGCTGGTTGTAAGGACCGGACTCGGTAAAGGTATCCCGGACGCCGACCCGCTCCATGGGCACCGGCGCGCCGGCTGTGACCAGCACCTCGGCCACGGCGCCGCCCAGGCCGCCGATGATGCTGTGCTCCTCTGCGGTGACAATGGCGCCGGTCTCCTTCGCGCAGGATTCGATGAGGTCCGCATCAATGGGCTTGACAGAGTACATGTCCACTACGCGGACGCTGACGCCCTCTTTTGCAAGGGCCTCGGCAGCCTCCAGAGCCTTGTGCACCAGGATGCCACAGGCGACGACGGTGACGTCGCTGCCGTCACGGACGATGGCGCCTT
Source organism: uncultured Oscillospiraceae bacterium (assembly GCA_964601435.1). GTDB lineage: Bacteria > Bacillota > Clostridia > Oscillospirales > Oscillospiraceae > CAZRNK01. The sequence continues at coordinate 1,471 of CAZRNK010000172.1, forward strand.
TTCCCAGCTCCAGCTTGGTGCCCTCCGCGTACAAATCCGGGTAGACGTCCCGGGAGAGGCGCAGGTACATAGGGCCGGGGGTGGTGAGGGCGCACTCAGTTGCCCAGCGGCTGGAATAGGCGTCGCTGGGGACAAGAACGCGCATGTTGGGCAGGGCCCGCATAATGGCCATATCCTCCGTGGCGTGATGGCTGGCGCCGTCCAGGGCGTCGCTCAGGCCGCAATAGGCCCCGGCAAATTTCACATTCAGCTCCCCATAGCAGGCCAGGGCGCGGGCACCGATGAGGCCGATGCTGGTGAGAAAGACGGCAAAGGTGTTTGCAAAGGGGACCATCCCACCGGCGGCCAGGCCGGCGGCGGTGGAAACCATGTTGCTCTCGGCGATGCCCATATTTAAAAACCGGTCAGGATGGGCCTCGGCAAAAAACTTGGTCTGGGTGCTGCTGGATACGTCTGCATCCAGGACCACCAGCTCGGGATGGGTCTTGCCCAGCTCGGCCAGGGTCTCACCATATACCACTCGAATCGACTTTGCCATTAGTTTGCACCTCCCAGTTCAACAAGCAGCTTCGCATAGGATTCGTCGTCGATGGCCTTGCCATGCCAGGTGTTCTTGCCCTCCATGAAGCTGACGCCCTTGCCCTTGATGGTGTGGGCGATGATGATGGTGGGCCCGCCGGTGTGGGCCTTAGCAGCGTCAATGGCGTCGCACAGTGCGGTGACGTTGTGCCCGTCACACTCAATGACGTTCCAGCCAAAGGCGCGCCACTTGGCCGCCACGTCCCCCAGGGGCATAATCTCGTCGCTGGTTCCGTCCAGCTGGACCTTGTTGTAATCCAGAATGGCAATGAGGTTGGAGAGCTTGAATTTGTTGGCAGACATGGCAGTCTCCCAGACAGCGCCCTCATTAATCTCCCCATCGCCCAGTACGGCGTAGGTATAGGCGTCGTAGCCCTGCATCCGCTGGGACAGGGCCAGGCCCTGGGCGGCGCCCAGGCCGATGCCCAGGGGCCCGGAGGGCATGTCCACGCCGGGGGTGTGGATGCTGGGGTGGCCCTGGAGCTGGCTGTTGATGTGCCGGAGCGTGCTCATGGCATCCTTGGGCAGGAAGCCCTTTTCAATCAGGTTGCGGTAGAGCATGGGTGCGGCGTGGCCCTTGCAGAGGACCAGGCGGTCCCGCCGGGGATCGTCCATGGAAGGGATGTTCATGACCTCCTGGTAAAGGACGGTCAGAATCTCGCAGACACTCAGGCTCCCGCCGGGATGGCCCGACTGGACTGCATGAATGGCTGTGAGGGTGTCGATGCGAAACTGGCGGCACAGGGCGTCCAGCTCCGCCGCCCGGGCGGCAGTAATAGACATCGTATATTCCTCCTGACTTTTTGATTTCCGGCGATGGGACCCGCCGGTGGGGGCTTTGCTCCGGACAGTACAGGCCTGCCCAGAGGAGCAGACTTTTTAAGGATTGACGACGTTTACAGGCGCCCCCGCCTGGAAGGCCTGGAGATTGCCCACGGCAATGTCCATCAGCCGCGCGCGGCTCTCATGGGAGGCCCAGGCGATGTGGGGGGTGATGAAGCAGTTCTTTGCCGTCAGCAGGGGGTTATCCCCGGAGATGGGCTCCACGCTCACCACGTCCACGCCGGCGGCATAGACCTTGCCGCTGTTTAAGGCGTCGGCCAGGTCCTGCTCCACGATAAGGGGGCCGCGGCCGTTGTTGAGGATAATCACGCCGTCTTTCATCTTGTCGATGTTCTCTTTGCGGATGATATCCTGGGTCTCTGCGTTCAGGGGGCAATGGAGGCTCAAAACATCGCTGCGGGCAAAGAGTTCATCCAGGCTCACCAGCTCGGCCGCCGCTTCCTTGGCCGGCGTGGGCCGGGGGGCATAGGCGATGACATGCATGCCCAGAGCCCGGGCCAGCTCTGCTGTGCGCATGCCGATGTTCCCCAGTCCGATGATGCCGAAGGTTTTGCCCCGGAGCTCGATGAGGGGGAAATCCCAGAAGCAGAAGTCCGGGCAGCTCTCCCAGCGGCCGCTGCGGACCGCATCGCTGTGGTGGCCCACATGGTGGCAGATTTCCAGCAGCAGGGCAATAGTGTGCTGGGCGACAGAGTCGGTGCTGTAAGCGGGGATATTGGAGACCACAATGCCCTTTTCCTTGGCGGCCTGGATGTCCACTACATTGTATCCGGTGGCCAGCACGCCGATGAACTTCAGGTTGGGGCACTTGTCCATAACGGAGCGGTCCACGACCACCTTGTTGGTAAAGACCGCCTCGGCGCCGCCAATCCGGCTGGGAACTTCCGCGGGCATACTTCGGTCATAGACCGTCAGCTCCCCCAGCGCCTCCAGGGCGGACCAGCTCAAATCGCCGGGATTTTCGGTGTAACCGTCCAAAATTACGATTTTCATACAACAAATCCTTTCCTCGGTGATGGGTGCTTAGTCCTCCAGCAAGGCCCAGGCCCGGTTAATCACCCGTTTGGTGTTGGCCAGGACAATGTCCTCGTCCTCGCCGGGACGCAGGGTCACTTCCATGGACAGCACGTAGGGGTTCTCTGCATTGAAGAAGCCCTCCTGCTTCAAGACGCGGAAGTAGTCCAGCAGCTCGGGGGTGTCATTGGCGCTGTTGGGATAGCCAAAGCGGGGGTGCAGGTCGCCATAGCCGTCGCAGCCGGGCTTGACCACTGCGTTGCCCAGATGGAAGTGGGTGATATAGGGCCGGCAGGTCTGGATGACAAACTTGCTGGTCTCATAGGTGGTGGGGAAATGACTCAAATCCACCAGCAGGCCGAAGTTGTTGTGGCTGGTGCGCATGTCGGCGGCAAACTGTGCGGCATAGGGGGCCGGGCCAATCAGGGCGGCCTTGTCCATGTCGAAGTCAAAGACCTCCAGCTCCACATTCATGCCTTTTCCGGCAGCGTAGTCGCAGAGGTTGCGGGTGGTTTTCAGGAGCTGGGCATACGCCAAATCCTTGGTTTCATTTTGCCACTTTCCGGCCAGAAATGCAATACCTTTTGCGCCGAGATATTCCGCTTCGTCAATGCCCTCCATGAGGGTGGCCTCCGCCTTCTTGCGCCCTTCCTCGTCCACGTCGTTGGGATTGAGCCCTGTGCTCAGGAGCCGGGGCTGGGCGCCATAGCAGACCTTCAGATGGCTCTGCTCCAAAATGGCCTTGGCCTGCTCGTTGTCCGCCCCAAAACCCTTGAGCTCGATGGCGTCAAAAAAGTCGTCGCTGGCAATGGCCTTCAGGGACTCCATGGGTGCCCGGTTTGGGAAGCTCATCCACTGGATGGTCCCAACCTGAAAATACTTATGGATGGATTCTTTCATGGAAACTACCTCCTTAAAATTGTTCGCAGAACCCCGGGCCCGGCGGGCCGGAGCACATGGAATGCAGGTTTACTGTATGATGTATTACATCTACGCCTTTGATTATATGGCCGCAGGGTCTGGAAGTCAAGGGCATTTTCCCAAATTTTATGTGAAATGCCGGGACCTGCGTTCCGGTGCCGGCAGCCACCAGCTT
>CAZRNK010000173.1:0-4993 GCA_964601435.1 uncultured Oscillospiraceae bacterium
AGTATCCTCACCATATACAGCAAAAGTAGTTATTCCCTATCATACACGTTTTTTCAGAACATGCAAGAAAAAGATTTCACGATTTGATTTCAGTTTGACGCAAACGAAGCGACGGTACATGCTGTACCGCCGCTTCGTTTTCATTTCTCGGTAGAATTTCGGAATTTAAAACTCACCCTTACCAATCCACTCGTCAACATTTTCGGCAGTGACATAGGTGAGATCCGTATAATGGTAATATTCCGTGGAGCCGGTAGAAAAATACTCCGTCATGGCTACCATAAGCTCTTCTGCAATGTCTGCAGCGCGGTTCACAACCGTCAACTCCATCTGTCCATCGGCAACCGCCTGGATAGCATCATTCTGGCCAGTAAAGGAATAGACCTTGATTTCTCCAGTAAGTCCAGCCTCTTCAATCGCTTGAACCGCCCCCATGGTCAAATCATCGTCATAACCAATAAGGATATCGATTTCGCTACCATAGGTCTGGATATAGTTCTCCATAATGGTCTTAGCTTGGGAACGGTCGGAATAAGCATGCTGGTATTCAATTACCTCATAGTTGCACTCCTCCATAGCCCGCGCAAAACCGTCTTGTCTCTGGATATAGTCATCCAAGAAAGGCACGCCGGAAATCTGCACAACCAGCTGCTCTGTGTCAGCGCCGTTCTGTTCTATGACATACTGTCCAAGCTGATAGAATGCCTCCTCTTGGTCGGGACCCACACATGCGACCACATATTCCTGGCCACCATCCGCCACATCCAGTGCTGCCATAAATACAGGAATACCGGCTTCCTGCGCTTTTTGCGCATTGTCTATATTGGCCGTACGGTCACCGCCGAAGATGACTAGTGCATCCACCGCAGAATCTATCATGGTCTGCACATGCTCGTTCAACGTATCAGCATTGGTTTCCGCATCCAAGAGACGGAAGGTCCACCCTGCATCCTCACAAATACTTTGTAGTGTGGTGCCTATCAGTGCTCCCCAGGGAGCACTGCCGCTGATGGTAACATATCCAACTGTTTTCGGCTCTACATCTGTAACGCTGCTACCTCCCTCAGCCTCAGGAGCCTGTGTGGATTCCTCACCACTGGAACTGCAGGCCGTTAAGGCAAAAACCATGCTAAGGATTAATAGAAAAGCAAGAATTTTATTTGGCCTCTTCATTTGAAATCATCCTTTCTTTATATTTCTCTGCTCAAATCTATAGATGTCCGGTTCACCGGCATATCCCAAAAATACGCAGCAGTATACTTTGCTATTCATCTGAACGTTTCTCACTCGTAAGCCGGTCAATAATGAGGATGACAATTAATAGTGCTCCAGAAATAAAATTGACCCAGGAGGTAGACAGAAATAAGGTACTCATCATAGTTTGGATAATTCGCATAATAACGATGCCCATCAGCACATGTACTACAGTTCCCTTACCACCAGACATTTTTATACCGCCAAGCACACAGGCCGAGATTGCAAAAGTATCTAGACCTTGACCCTGAGTATAAATCGCGTTGCCCGCCCGTGAAACCAGAAAAAATCCAGTCAGAGCACAAAGCACACCACAGATGATATAGGTTTTCCATACAGTATTCTGAACTCGGATACCTGCATAGGCACCGGCCTCCTTGTTGTCTCCGATTACGTATAAGTTGTGGCCAAACCGAGTCCTATACATCAGGAAGATAAACAGCGTGATAAAAACAACAAAAATAATCACCGTGGGCGTCAACCACCGCAGTCCAGCAATCTGTGTCCCTGCCACTGTACGAATGGTATTCCCCTCCGCTGAATAGGAAGTAGCGGAAAAGTAAAAGACAATCCCCTGATAGATATAGTTGGTTGCAATTGTAGTTATCAAAGGAGAAACCCCGATTTTTGTTACCACAAACCCGTTAAAAGCCCCTGTAAGTGCACCGCTGGCCATTGCCGCAACAACAGAAAACACCAACGCCAAAGCTCCGTTTCCAGCTCCGTCGTTGTATACCAGATTAAAGACCGCCACAGCAACAACGCCGGCCGTACCTGCCTGATAACCTACGGACAAATCAATATTTCCTGTAATCATAACCAAGGAGAGCCCCAAGGCCACCATGCCGTAAATGCTTGAATGGACAATAACATTATAGAAGCTGTTTGTCATACCGTCTACAAACAAAAGCGTAATACAAAGCAAGGTAATTAAAATTAGGGCAGAGTTATTCTCGATTACTAGCCGCTTAAACTGGACGGGGCTTTTTTCTGTCTTCACTTTCTTTTCCACAGCTTAATTCCCCTCTCTTTCAGCACATCCATAGACAAGGCAAAGACCATAATGATGCCCATAATGAACCATTGAGCATAGGTAGAAACCGCAAGTTGAGTAAAACCTGCTGACATCACGCCGGAAAACAGAACTCCAATAACCGTACCCCAGACAGAGCCCTTACCGCCAGTAACAGAAACTCCACCCAATACCACTGCCAAAACTACGTCCAACTCACTGCCTGCAGAGCTCTGGGGATTGATACTGTGTACATTGGCAAGATTTACTGCTGCGGCCAAACCGACGCATAGCCCAGTAATTACAAAGGCCAAGCAGGTATCTTTCTTAGAACGAATTCCAGAGAAACGCGCTACAACGGGGTTGGCTCCGATGGCATAGAGCCGCTGACCATATTCCATGCGCGACAAAATAAAACCAACCACCAGTACAACCAGGACAAACCACACAATCAAAATATGAATAGGCCCAATGGAGGACATGCCAAAGGCATCAAAAAAACTACTGACGCCCGTACTGACCACCAGCGGACGACCCTGTGAATAAATAAGGGCTAAAGCACCGTAAATAGAACTAGTTCCCAAAGTTGTAATAAAAGAATTCAGCTTCAGATAACTTACAAAAAAACCGTTAAAAAGGCCACAAACGGCACCCAAAAGCAATGTTATACCAATGGCGAGAAATCCGTTTCCTGTATCCATCATAATGCCTGCTGTAATACAGCCTAAAAAAGTCATCATATTACCGATGGACAAGTCGATATTCCCAGTAATCATCACAAGTGTAATACCACAGGCCATGATACCAATGTAGACTTGGGCCCGAAGAATGCTCATTAAATTGGACACCGTAATAAACTTTAATCCTGTCCCTGAACCAACACCATCTATCTGCATAATAATCTCTACCAAAATGATAAAGGCAATCATAGCTAGAAACACGACACTGCCGTTCAGAGATGTAAAGTTTTCCCACAGGGAGCGTGTATTTTTTTCCTTTTCCATCGGGGGCGTCAGTTTCTGCTCAGGCATCCCGGAAGCCCCCTTTCCCCTCAATGGCCGAATTGATGAAACTGCCGCCCAGGGCACAGGCTAGGACCTGCTCCCGGGTCAGCTCGTCGCTAATCTCCAGCTGGGCCGTCTTTTTTCCTTCAAAAATAGTCACAACACTGTCGCAAATTCCCAGAATCTCCTCAATCTCCGAGGAGACGACAATGATTGCCATCCCCTTCTTCGCCAAATCGGAAAGCAGGCCATAAATCTCCGCCTTGGAGCCCACATCAATGCCGCGGGTTGGTTCGTCCACAATCAGCACTTTTGGCCCCATCATCAGCCACTTTGCTACAACCACCTTCTGCTGGTTGCCGCCGGAAAGATTGCCCACCAGCTGGTATACAGAGGGGGCTTTAATAGAGATGGACTCCATATACTCCTCCGCCGCAGCCCGCTGCTGGCCCCGATTGATAACGCCCAGCTTGGACAACTGTGGCAGTCGAACCAGTGTCATATTGAGCAAAATAGACAGTCGGAGCGCCAGCCCTTCTTTTTTTCTGTCTTCTGTACAAAAGCCGATTCCGGCATTGATGGCAGCAGCCGGTGAGCCGCCGCGCAGCTTCTTTCCGTCTAGAATCACTTCGCCGGAGTCATACTTGTCAACACCAAAAACGGCCCGCATAATCTCACTGCGGCCGGCGCCTACCAGGCCAAAGAAGCCGATAACCTCGCCTTTACGGACAGAGAAGGAGACATCCTCAAACACACCCTTGCGGGTCAGATTTTTCACCTCCAGCATGGTGTCCGTAATTTCCGCCGGCTCCTTCAGATACAGGTTCTGGAGGGGACGGCCAATCATGTTGGCGATGAGCTCCTCCTGGGTAAGTTCATCCTTGTTCTTGCTGATGATGTTCTGCCCATCCCGAATGACTGTAATCCGGTCGGAAAGGTACATGACCTCGTCCAGCTTATGGCTTATGTATACAATGGCAATATTCCGCCGAACCAACTTCTTAATCAGCTCGAACAATGTATTCGTCTCCGCCTCTGAAAGGGAGGAAGTGGGCTCATCCATAATAATCAGACGAGCATTCCGCGTCAGGGCTCTGCCAATCTCTATCATCTGTTGCTGGCCAACAGACAACTCACCCGCAATCGCCCGCGGAGAGATGTGCATATCCAGCTCATCCAAAATCTCTGCCGCACGCTGGTACATGGTTTTCAGGTCTACCAAATGTCCTTTCATAGGCAAATTGCCGATAAACAGATTTTTTGCTACATCCAGCTGCGGCGCAATGGAAAGCTCCTGATATACGCAGGAAACACCTGCGGCAATGGCTTCTGTGGTGGATTTAAAATTGACCCGCTTCCCGTCAATGAAATAGTCCCCCCCATCTATAGTGTGGACACCGGTCAGAACCTTAATTAATGTAGATTTTCCCGCTCCGTTCTCCCCGCACAGGGAGTGAACCTCACCCTCACGGATGTCAAACGAAACACCGTCCAGTGCACGGACGCCGGGGAAAACCTTCACGATATTCTTGAGCTCTATAAAAACATTCCCCTGGTTCAATCCAATACCCCTTCCCTAACCTTGCTTTATGGAAATTGACTCAACGATTTCATCCAAAGAGCAAATTTATTATACTCTATATACCGAAAATTTGCAATAAAAATGTAGAGGTTGATTGTAAAATCAAGTTGAACACCTAACGAAGAAGTCCATAGCGACTTT
>CAZRNK010000174.1:0-4993 GCA_964601435.1 uncultured Oscillospiraceae bacterium
CTCCAGAGAGAACTCCACACGCACTTTCTTTGAGTCGATTTCTCCCTTGGAAAGCAAGACAACCGTCTCCACATGGGCGGTGCCGGGGAACATATCCACGGCGGTGACGCGGGCAAGGGCGTAACCCAGCTGGGCAAAGCGTTTCAAATCCCGGGCCAGGGTGGCGCAATTGCAGGAGACATAGACCACCCGGTCCGGCGCCATCTCCCCGATGGCGGCAATGACCGCCTCGCTGAGGCCCTTCCGGGGCGGGTCCACCACAATGGCGTCGGGCATGAGGCCCCGGGCCGAGAGGGCAGCCGCGGCCTGGGCGGCGTCTGCGCAGAGAAATTCTACATTTTCAATGCCGTTTCGCTCGGCGTTGCGCCGGGCGTCTGCCACGGCGTCAGGGATAATCTCCGCGCCGATGACCTGCTGTGCGCCCCGGGCCAGGCACAGGCTGATGGTCCCGGTGCCGCAGTACAAATCCAGGATGCAGCCCGCGCCGTCGCTGGAAGCATAGTCCAGGGCCAGGCTATAGAGCTGCTCCGCCTGGGGCGGGTTCACCTGGTAAAAGGAGCGGGGAGAAAGGGAGAAGCGAAGGCCGCAGAGGCTGTCCTCGATAGCGTCGCTGCCCCAGAGCGTATAGAAGTCCCCGGCCAGGACGGTATTGCCCCGGCTCTTATTGACATTTAAAACCACGCTCTTCAGCGCGGGGCAGGCCGCCTGGAGTGCCTGGATGAGCCTATCCCGGTGGGGGCCGAGGCCCCGGGCGGCACAGACAGTTACCTGCAGTTCCCGGGTGCGGAAGGCCGTCCGGGTAAAAATATGGCGCACACAGCCCCGGCCCGTGGCCTCGTCATAAGCGGCGACCCCATAGGCGCGCATCCACTGGAGCACCGCCTGGGCGGCGGCGGCGGACTCCGGCGTCTGGATGGCACACCGGGCAATGGGAATCACCGTGTGGCTCCGGGGGCGGTAAAACCCGGCGACGGGGCCGGGGGCTACATTATAAATGGCCTTGTTCCGGTAGGCGCACCGGGATGGGGCGCCCAGAATTTCAATTTCTCCGGTCTCCAGGCCGCCGATGCGCTGGAGGGCGTCCCGGACCCGGCTGGATTTGAAGCGCAGCTCTTCTGCGTACGTCATGTGCCGGGTGGCACAGCCGCCGCATTGCCCGAAATGGGGACAATCCGGCGCCTGGCGCTCCAGAGAGGGACGCAGACACTCCTCCCCCCGGGCATAGACAGCGGTGGCAGTCACCTTGAGGAGCTTGATTTCCCAGCGTTCCCCGGAAAGGGCGCCGGGGACGAATACAGCCCGGCCGTCAATGCGGCAGACGCCGTGGCCCTCGCTGGTATAGCCCTCTATTTCCACAGTATACAGCTGGTTTTTGGCTAAGGTGTGCTTGTCCATGGCAATCCCTCCGGGGAAAGTATAGCATACTTTTTCGCTGGGGAAAAGGGATGGTTTTTGGCCCGGCCGGCCGGAACCGGTATAGGGCGGGGCAGCGGCGGCAATGCTTCTAATAGGAAACTGGATGCAAAATTGTTTATGTTGCAGTTTTGATGCCCTTCTGCTATAATATTTTCCAAGCGCGCTGCGGCGCGTGAATCTGTGAAGCAAGGTGAGGTCGATGACAGGCATGGATGAACTGGAACGGATTAAAAATATGACCATCGAGGAGGCGAACGCCTATCTGGAGGAGCTCAACGCCTGCGCCCATGACTGCGCAAACTGCGAGGCGGAGTGCAATACCCGGGTAAAAAAGCCGGCCAAGAAAGTCATCGCCGTGATGAGCGGAAAAGGGGGCACCGGCAAAAGCGTGGTCAGTGTACTGCTGGCCAAGGCCCTTCTCCGCCAGGGGGTCAAGGCGGCCATTCTGGACGCGGACATTGTCTGCTCAGAAGTCCCCCATCTGCTGGGGATGCACGACCCTGTTTTGGGGGAGGCCAGCGAGCTTGTGCCGGCGGTGAGCGCCGGAGGCATTCCGGTGGTGTCCATGGCATTGATTTCTGAAAACGCCCGGGAGCCGATTATCTGGTCCGGCCTGGATTTGGCCAAGGCGGCTGTGTATCTCATGACCGAGACGAAGTGGGACGCGGACCTGGATGTACTGCTGGTGGACATGCCCTCCGGGGCGGGGGACATCCCGCTGGAGTATTACACCACGATGCCTTTTGACTGCAGCCTCTTTGTCATTACCCCGGGGGCCTATGGCGCGATTTCCGGCCGCCGGGCCGTGAACCTGGCGGAGATGCTCCTGGTGCCAGTGATGGGCCTGGTGGAAAACTTTGCGGCGGAGGGATTTGCACTGGATGCGTGCTTTGACGATATTCCCACTGCGGCGTCCCTGCCCTATGACGCGGCGCTCCGGGCGGCGGCGGATGCGGGGCGCCTGGAGTCGTATGAGACGGATGCCTTGGATTTCCTCGCCAAAATGATTAATGATTGAAGAAATGCTTTCCTAAGGAAGTGAGTTTATGCGCTTTTTACGTTCTTTGATGACACTCGCGCTGGTCTGCCTGGTGGTTGTCCTGGGCGTGATTGTCTGGCGCCATTATACGGTAGGGGTGGCCCCAACGCTGGAGGACCCCACGGCGGAGGCCACAGAGACGGTCTCCATGCCGCCGCTGGAGTTCGGCGGCGAAGAGGAGACAGCGGCCCCCGGCGAGATTGAAACGCCCGCAAATGCCGCCAATATGACTCTGACCGTGGCGGGGGACATCGTCTGCCACACGGGCCTGAATGCCGAGGCGCTCCAGGACGACGGCAGCTATGACTATACCCAGGTTTTTGGGGATTCCGCCAGCTATATTGCCGCAGCGGACTATGCCACCACCTGTCTGGAGACAACATTCCCCACTACGACGGACTACACCGGCTATCCCATGTTCAAGTCGCCTACGGGTCTGGCCTCCACTTTGGCAAACCTGGGCTTTGACTTGATTTCCACCGCCTCCAACCACTGCATGGACAGCTACCAGAGCGGACTCATCGCCACGCTGGACACTCTGGATGCCAACGGGCTGGCCCACGTGGGGACCTACCGCACACAGGAAGAGCGCGATGCCAACAGCGGCATCACAGTCTCGGAGGTAAATGGGATTTCCATTGCATGGGTGGCCTATACCTACGGGACCAATGGCCTGCCGGTGACGGGCTTTGAATATGCGGTGAACCTGATTTTTACCGACTATATGGACAACCTCTCCATCATCGACTATGACAGCCTGGAGGCGGACATGGAGGCGGCCCGGAACCTGAATACGGATTTGATTATTGTCTACATGCACTGGGGCAATGAATACTACACCACCCCTGTGGACTACCAGTATGAGCTGGCGGACTATCTGTTCCAGCAGGGAGCGGACATCATTCTGGGGGGCCATACCCACGTGCCCGAACCCATGGAGCTGCGGACGGTAACAGATTTGGATGGAAATGAAAAGACGGGCTTTATCTGCTACAGTCTGGGCAACTATGTCTCCTGCCAGAACGACCGCTACACCAATCTGACGGCGATTATTAACATCAATATTGAAAAGAACCTGGACACAGGGGAGACCTACATCCGGGATGTGAGCTATGTGCCCATGTTCATGGTGGACTTGGAGGACTACGGGATTTATAACGCCGGCTGGCGCTATCAGCTCTGGGACCTCCACGCGGCCATCAGCGACTATGAGAGCGGGAACGACCGGGGGGTCATCAACGATACCCTCTATAATGCCCTCCTCCAGGGGGTCGAGGACATCCACAGCATCTTTGGTGCGGAGCTGGATGCCTCTTATACCGGCTAAAACCGGCGCCCCCCGGGCTGGGAAAAGCCCGGGGGCATTGTTTTCAATTGTCAGAGACAGGGAGCGGATAGAAAAATGCAGACATCGAAGCGGCTTGGAAAATTCGGCGAAAGCGTATTTACAACCCTGAAGGCAATCCGGGACCAGCGCCAGGCGGCGGGGGAGTGGGTGTGCGATTTCAGCATCGGTACGCCCAACATCCCGCCGGCGCCCCACATTCTTGCTGCGATTCAGGAGGCGGTGGCAGACCCCAAAAACTATGTATACGCCATTACGGATACCCCGGAGCTCCGGGCTGCGGCGGCGGCCTGGTATGCCCGGCGCTATGGCGTCGCGTTGGACCCGGAGACGGAGATTTCTTCCCTCCTGGGCTCCCAGGAGGGGCTGAGCCATATCGCCATGGCCTTTGCCGACGAGGGGGATACAATCCTGGTGCCGGATCCCTGCTATCCGGTGTTTGCCGACGGGCCGGTCCTGGCGGGGGCGAAGCCCTATTACATGCCCATGCGCAAGGAAAAAAACTACCTGATTGATTTTCAGGAGATTCCCACAGCGGTGGCCGAGGCGGCTAAAATGATGACAGTCTCTTACCCCAATAATCCCACGACGGCAATGGCGCCGGACAGCTTTTACCGGGAGCTCATTGTCTTTGCCCGGGAGTTCGATATCCTGGTTCTCCATGACAATGCATACAGTGAGCTCACCTATGATGGCCGCCGCTGCGGCAGCTTCCTGGCCTATGAGGGGGCCAAGGAGGTGGGCGTTGAGTTTAACTCTCTCTCAAAGACCTATGGCCTGGCTGGGGCGCGGATTGGCTTTTGCCTGGGCAACCCGGCGGCAGTCCAGGCGGTAAAGACCCTGAAGTCCAATATGGACTACGGGATGTTCCTGCCGGTGCAGCGGGCGGCTATCGCCGCCATTACCGGGGACCAGAGCTGTGTGGAGCAAACCAGGCAGGCCTACGAGGCGCGGCGCAATGCCCTGTGTGACGGCCTGACTGCCATCGGCTGGCCTGTGGAGCGGTGCGTTTCCACCATGTTTGTCTGGGCGCCGATTCCGCCCAAATTTGAAAAGAGCCAGGACTTTGCCCTGGAGCTGGTCCGGCGCACCGGCGTGCTTGTGACCCCGGGCAGCGCTTTCGGCCCCTCCGGGGAGGGGCATGTCCGCATTGCGCTGGTGCAGGATGTGCCGGAGATTGAGAAGGCCGTGGC
>CAZRNK010000175.1:0-1696 GCA_964601435.1 uncultured Oscillospiraceae bacterium
CCTCTGTCTGTTTTATATGTATGTAAGAAAAGCTGTGCTTACCAGGGGTTCTTGGCGTCGTGCCGCTTGCGAACCTGCCAGAATATCACAAACAGCACCACATACAGCACCAATATCACAGCAAAGATGGCAAGCTGCACGCCCCGGCCGGCTGTGTCCAGGCCAAAGAGGGTGAGCATGGGCAGCAGATGGGCAGTGCCCCAGCCATAGAAGATGTCATACAAAAAGACCTGGCCGATAAAAGGAGCAATTGCAATCAGCAGGAGACCAATCAGGCCGCCCCAGTTCTTTTTATAACCGATGAACGCTGCATAAGCCAGAGTCAGTACGAAAATGACAATGGACATGACAACGAAATTGTACCCCAGGTCCCGCTCAATGGTCCGCAAGCTGAGCGTCAGGCCATTTTCCGTCGTATTCGTGAACATGTAACCGTCCAGAATGCCAAATTCCAGAATGATTAAGACCATTGCGAAGAAGGTGGCAAATCCGACCTTGGCTTTTTTGTCGAAGAACTTCATGAAATACAACTCCTTATGTATCAGCAGTGATGTGATTATAGCATATTTGTTCATAATTGACAAGAGGGTCCGGAATTTTTTCTGAAACAAATTGTCATATTGCCATTTCTCTTCCTGTCCTTTTTAGCACAATTGCGCCGCTTTGGTTGCTTTTTTTGTGCGGACAAACTTCCGTTTCAGAAAAATTCTCGATTTTTTACCGTTTTATTCTTTATTCTACGCCGCATTTGTGGTAAAATGAAATGGATTATAGCTTGATGAGGTGTCTATATGGAAAGTTGGGAGGAACTCCGGGCCAACTGTCTGTCGTGCCGGAACTGCGGGCTGTGCGAGGGCCGTCACCATGTAGTGTTCGGCGTTGGCAGTGAGCAGGCGGAAGTGATGTTCATCGGAGAAGGGCCGGGAGAAAACGAGGACCTCCAGGGGGAGCCCTTTGTTGGGCGGGCCGGCCAGCTCTTGGATGATATGCTGGCCATGATTGACCTCCATCGCTCCCAGGTATACATTACAAATATCGTAAAGTGCCGCCCGCCGGGCAACCGGGACCCGCTGAACACAGAGCAGGCGGCCTGCTTTCCCTGGCTGGATGCCCAGATGGCTCTGCTGCGGCCAAAGATTATCATCTGCCTGGGCCGGATTGCGGCCATGACTTTAATCCGGAGCAACTTCCGCATTACCAAGGAACATGGCCAGTGGTTTGAGAAAAATGGCGTCCAATATACAGCCATCTACCACCCCGCCGCCCTTCTGCGGGACCCCACCAAGCGCCCGGAGACCTTTGTAGACCTGAAAAATATCCAACGCACCATTTTATCAACCTGTGACCATACATATTAAAATCAATGTTGTAAATCTGATTTACGTGAGAGGACTGTTCATTCATTTATGCTGGAACTCAAACCTGTGGAACTCGCAGATAAAACGTGGATTGACCCCATCGTCAAAGCGGAAAATTCCCGCAGCGCAGACTATAACTTCGGCAACATCTACCTATGGGACCCCAGTTACCACCAGTTAATCGGCCGCATTGGCGACCGGTGCGTGGTGCAGCCCTGCTACCGGGCCAACCGGCCCTTCTTCGCCTTTCCCATTGGCACCGGGGATTTGGTCCCCGTTATTCTGGAGCTGAAGGACTATGCCGACACCCACGGCTTTTCCTTCACCATGCGCGGCGT
>CAZRNK010000175.1:1796-4960 GCA_964601435.1 uncultured Oscillospiraceae bacterium
TGGAGCTGAAGGACTATGCCGACACCCACGGCTTTTCCTTCACCATGCGCGGCGTCACGGAAAACCACAAGAAAGATTTGGAAGAACTCTTCCCCGGGCATTTCCAGTTCGAGGAGGACAGGGACTACTGGGATTACATCTACCTGGCGGAGAAGCTGGCCACCCTTTCCGGCAAAAAGCTCCACGGCAAGCGCAACCACATCAACCGCTTCATTGAAGAGCACACTTGGAGCTTTCAACCCATAACTCGGGAAATTGTCCCCGCCTGCATGGACATGCTGGCCCAGTGGACCACGGCCAACGCCGACCAGCTCTACGACGGTGTAGAGGAGGAGCATGTGGCCATTGTCCGCGCCTTTGAAAACTTTGACGCCCTGGATTTGGAAGGGGGCGCCCTTTTCTCCGGGGACCGTCTGATTGCCTTCACCATCGGAGAAAAGATTGCAGACGATACGTTTAACATCCACTTTGAAAAAGCCTATTCCGACATTCAGGGCGCCTACCCCATGGTGAGCCGGGAATTCGTCCGGCAGATTTTAGCGCGCCACCCCGAGATTGTCTACATCAACCGGGAAGACGACATGGGCAAGGAAAACCTCCGCCGGGCCAAGCTTAACTATTTCCCCGCCTTTATGGTGGAAAAATACACTGCAATTTGGAGGGATTGACGCTGTGAACACCCCCCTTCTCCGTCCGTCCAAACCCGAAGACGACGCGGGCCTGCGATATGTTTGGAAGCTGTCCTTTCACGATGAGGACAGCTTTCTGGATTTATTCTGGTCAGCGCTGTACACCCCCGGCGCCGCCACAGTCATGGAGTGCGGCGGGGAGATTGCCAGCGCGATTTTTACCTTGACGGGGACGGAATATCTCTCCCCTGACGGCAGCCGGCTGAACTGCCCCTATGTCTATTCCCTGTGTACCCTACCGGAATACCGGGGCCGAGGGTTTGGGGCCCAGGTCATTGCCGAGAGCGTCCGCCGGGCCCGGGAAGAACTCCAGGGGCTGGTCTGCTTCCAGCCCGCCAGCGACAGCCTCCGTCAATGGTATGCTTCCTTTCTGGGCACTTATGATGCTTTTTTTGCACGTGAAGCCTCCTTTTCCGCCTCGGAGCTCCCGGATGCATCCTATGGACAAGTCCACCAGACAGATGCCGCCAGCTATGGCCGCCTCCGGGAAACCCTCCTGGCCGGACGGCCGCACACAGCGTTCTCTGAAAACCTGCTGGGCTGGCAGAAAACCTGCTGCACCCTATCCGGCGGCGGCCTCTGCCTCCTGGACCTCCGGGGGAACGTGGGGGCGGCCATTGTCGAGCGGGACAGCGGCGCCCTTTCCATCAAAGAGCTGCTGTTGCCCCAGGGGGATTTCTTCGCGGCCCTCGCCCTGCTGGCCCGGACCTGGGACGCCGGGGCGCTCTCTGTGCGCAGCCCCCTCTTCTGGGGCGGCGAGGAGCGGGGCACAGTCCGGCCCATGACGCTGGCCACCCCTTGGCCAGGCCGGGAAATCGCCTTTGCACCAGACGCCTGGTGGGGGCCGGTCTACGACTGACTTCTTCAAATTCAGATGCCGAATGCCTGCGGACACGCCCTGGGCACAGAAATACACAGAAAACTTTCCGGATTCCCCATTTGTATACAAATTCCCTGTTGAAAACTCTGCAAAAAGCGTGTATAATAAATTGCGGTTTTTAAGAACAACGCATTTATTTTATATGGAGGGAAAGACCAATGAACATGAAAGAAGTCGTAATTGTTGGCTATGGCCGCAGTGCCTGCTGCCGCGCCCGGAAGGGCGGCTTTGCCGGCATGAACCCGGTGGACTTTGCCGCCGAGACCCTGAAGGGTGTCATCGCCCGGGTCCCCGCCCTGAAGCCCGAGATGATTGACGACGTCATCACCGGCTGCGCCATGCCCATCAATGAGCTGAACATGAACACCAGCCGCCTGATTGTCAACCGGGCCCAGCTCCCCGACAGCGTCTGCGGCCAGACCATCAACCGCTTCTGCTCCTCCGGCCTCCAGGCCATCGCCACGGCCAACAACGCCATTATGGCCGGCCAGATGAAGTGCGTCATCGCCGGCGGCGTGGAGTGCATGACCCGCTGCTTCAGCCCCTATCCCGATGAGTACAAGAACCAGTGGATTCTGGAGAACTATGAGGGCGGCTACATGGCCATGGGCGAGACTGCCGAGCGCGTCGCTGAGAAATACGGCATCACCCGAGTCGAGATGGAAGAGATGGCCCTGGAGTCCCACACCAAGGCCGCCATTGCCCGCCGGGATGGCAAGCTGGCTCCCAGCATCATCCCCATCGTCAATGAGAAGGGCGAGACCATCTCCCAGGATGACGGCATCCTGGCCGAGGCCGACGGCACCCTCAAGACCAGCATGGAGAAGATGGCCGGCATGAAGCCCGCCTTCCGCCCCGACGGTCTGGTCACCGCCGCCACTTCCTCCCAGACCACCGACGCTGCGGCTTATGTGGTCCTCATGGAGGCCGAGATGGCTGCCTCTCTGGGCATTAAGCCCATCGCCAAGCTGGTTGGCTTCTCTGTCGCCGGCTGCGACGCTACCCTCATGGGCCTTGGCCCCATCTATGCCGTTCCCAAGGTCATGGAGCAGACTGGCCTGTCCATCGATGACATGGATACCATTGAGCTCAATGAGGCCTTTGCCTCCCAGGCGATTGCCTGCATCCGGGATTTGAAGCTGCCCAAGGAGAAGGTCAATCCCTATGGCGGCGCAATGGCTCTGGGTCATCCCATGGGCGCCACGGGCGCTTTCCTCACCGGCAAGGCCCTGGATTACCTGAAGGACAACAATGGCAAGTACGCCCTGGTCACCATGTGCATCGGCGGCGGCATGGGCGCGGCCGGCATCTTCGAGCTGGTGTAAGCCCCATTTTCCGGGAAATAAATTGAGAACACCCCTGGCGCAGAGAGCAAAAGCTCTGCGCCGGGTTTTCTCTTTCCCTGCCCAAATCGAAGGCACTGTTTTTGTACGTTTTTATTTCAAAAAGTATACAAAAGAAATGCCGCCTGCCGGCGGGACGGGGGCGATACTTTTCTTTCTTCAGCAAAAGAAAAACAGGCAAAAGAAGCACCGCCCACGGGCGGATATTTCTTTTGGTTACTTTTCTTGCAGGAGCAAGAAAGGAACGCCCCC
>CAZRNK010000176.1:0-4932 GCA_964601435.1 uncultured Oscillospiraceae bacterium
GCGACGTGGTGATTTTGGACGAGTGTTCCATGGTGGATATTCTGCTGATGCAGGCCCTGCTCCGGGCCATGCGGCCGGACTGCGCCCTGATATTGGTAGGAGACGCCGACCAGCTTCCGGCCGTTGGACCTGGAAATGTCTTTTCCGATATCATCCGCAGCGGCGTTGTGGAGACAGTGCGTCTGACGGAAATCTTCCGGCAGCTGCGCACCAGCCGCATTCTCTCCAATGCCCACAGCATCAACCGGGGAGAGCATCCCAATCTTACGGAAAATAAAGGGGACTTCTTTTTCCTCCGGCGCCGGGACTACGGGGCGATTCCTGGGACAGTGGCCCAGCTCTGTCAGGAGCGGCTGCCGAAAAATATGGGCATCCCTGTTCAGGACATCCAGGTTATCAGCCCAACGCGGCTGTATGAGGCGGGGACGCGGAACTTAAATCTCTGCCTCCAGCAGACCCTGAATCCCCCATCTCCGGAGAAGCCGGAGATGAAATATGGCGAAACTGTCTTCCGTTTGGGCGATAAAGTGATGCAAATTAAAAATAATTATGATATACTATGGCAAACGGCAGATAAACAGGTAACTGGAAACGGCATTTTCAACGGGGACATCGGGCAGATTGTGGCTGTGGATACAGCCGCAGAGGTGCTTACAGTTAATTTCGACGGGCGCCTGACGCAGTATGGCCTGGAGATGCTCTCTGAACTGGAGCATGCCTTCGCAATCACCGTCCACAAGGCCCAGGGCAGCGAATATCCGGCTGTCATTCTGGCAGTTGGAAAGACGCCCAAGTCCCTCCTGACCCGGCGGTTGCTCTACACCGCAGTGAGCCGGGCAAAATCCCTTCTCATTCTGGTCGGCGACGAGACGGCTGTGAACTATATGATTGACAATCATAAGCGGGCGGGGCGCTACAGCGGCCTCCGGGCGCGGCTGTGTGCCCAGGAGGATTGACGCGCCGCCTGCGGAAAAGGGGGAGAGGTTCCGTGGGTTTTATCGCAACCGTATTGGATTTGCTGTTCCCGCCGAAGTGCGCCTTTTGCAGGAAACTGCTGAAAACAGGGGAGAGCGGCATGTGTGCCGCGTGCTGTCAGAATCTTCCTGTAACCCATGGCGGCGGAAAGCAGACTGGGGACTTCTTTTCTGTCTGCGTGGCGCCCCTGTATTATGAGGGATTGGTGCGCGATTCCCTGCTGCGGTTCAAGTTCCAGGAATGTACAGGCTATGCCGGGGTGTATGGGAAACTGCTGGCCGCCTGCATCCGGGAAGAACTCCCCGGCCGGTATGACCTGATTTCCTGGGTGCCGCTGAGCGCCAAACGGCTGAAAAAGCGGGGCTATGACCAGGCTATGCTGATTGCCATGGCCGCCGCCCTGGAGCTGGAGGACGTAGCTGTGGAAACGCTGGTCAAGCATACCGACGTCCAGGCCCAGTCCGGCATGGGCAGTGCGGAGAAGCGGCGGGCCAACATCGCTGGAGCCTATGCCGTCCGGGATGCGGAGCTCATTGCGGGCAAGCGGATTCTGCTCATCGATGACATTGTGACCACAGGTTCCACCCTGTCGGAGTGCGCCAAGACTTTACTCCGGGCCGGAGCTGAGGAAATATTATGCGCAGCTGTTGCCCGTGGGCGGGATTAGAATCGCCTGTTTTTGTGTATGATGATTCTTGAGGTGATGCCCTATGATGTTTTTTGAAAAGGATATAGCAATTGATGTTGGGTCTTCTAATATATTAGTCTACGTGCGCGGGAAGGGGATTGCCCTGCGGGAGCCTACGGTTGTAGCTGTGGACAAGGACTCCGGCCGCCTGCTGAAGGTGGGGGAGGAGGCCCAGAAAATGCTGGGGCGGACGCCAGCCAATATTGTCGCCATTCATCCCATTATTTCCGGCGTAATTTCGGACTACGACATGACCAGCCGGATGCTGAAGGAACTGATTCAGCGCATTACGTCTTTCAGCATGTTCAAGCCCCGGGTGATTGTCACAGTGCCCGGCAGCATTACCGGCGTGGAGGAGCGGGCTATCATTGACGCCAGCATTGAAGCAGGCGCCAGGAAGGTCTTTCTCCTGGAGACGGCGGTAGCCGTGGCCCTGGGCGCCGGGATTGACATCGATAAGCCCGACGGACATCTGGTTGTGGACATCGGCGGCGGAACCACAGAAGTGGCCGTGGTGTCCCTGGGCGGTGTGGTGGAATGTGAATCCATCAAAACAGCCGGTGCGGAATTTGACGAGGCGATTGTGAAATACATACGCCGGAAGCACAATGTCCTCATCGGCACAAAAACCGCTGAGGAATTGAAGCTGAGTATCGGCTGTGTATATCCCCGCTCGGAGGTCTCCTATGAGGAGGTCAAGGGCCGCTGCCTGATGACGGGCCTGCCCCGGAGTGTCAGTATCAGCTCCACGGATATGATTGAAGCCCTGGCAGAGCCGTCGGAGCGAATTCTGGAGACAATTCATCTGGTTTTGGAGCGGACACCTCCGGAACTGGTGGCGGATATTTCGGAAAACGGTATTATCCTCTCCGGCGGCGGCAGCATGATTTGGGGGATGGACAAGCTGGTGGAAAGCCGGACCAGCATCGATACCTCCGTTGTAGACGACGCACTTTCCTGCGCAGCTTATGGCGCGGGACGGATGCTCCAGCGCCTCAACGACATGCATGAGGGCATGATCAATTTGGCCCGCCGCAGGCAGATGAAGGGCTAAAACCGCCAGAAGTTTTCGCATAAAAGGAAAAAGGGGTAACTTTGGATGAGCGCAGCAGCAAAGACCAAAACATTTTTACAAGAGATAGGCATGCACCCGGACTGCATCAATCTGGATGTATTGAAAGCAGATTTTCTGGAAGAGATGGAAAAGGGCCTGTCTGGTACGGGCGGCAGCCTGATGATGATTCCCACCTATATCCAGGCCGGCGGGGCGGTGCCGGACGGGGAGCCGGTGATTGTCATGGACGCCGGCGGAACCAATTTCCGCTCCGGGCTTCTGACCTTTGAAAAGGGACAGCCCATCCTATCCCACCTCCAAACCGGGCCGCTTCCCGGTACGCAGGGCACCATAACCAAGGAGGCCTTCCTGACTGCCATCGCCGAGAGCATTCTGCCGCTCACGGAGCTATCGGATAAAATTGGTTTTTGCTTTTCCTTTGCCAGCGAGATTCTCCCGAACCGGGACGGACGGCTTGTCAGCTTTAACAAGGAGGTCTCTGTCACCGGCTCTGCGGGGATGTATGTAGGCCGGGAGCTGCTGGAAAAGCTCCGGGACCTGGGTGTCCGCCGAGAGATGCACTTTACGCTTTTAAACGACACGGTGGCCTGCCAACTGGGTGGACTGGCGCAACTGGGAAACAGCGCTTTCGACGGCATGGCCGGTTTTATTCTCGGAACCGGCACCAATGCCTGTTACCTGGAACGGGGCGCACGCATCACAAAATTGGCCCAGCCTGCAGAGGATATGATTATCAATATGGAGGCGGGGGGATTTGCCCGGGCCAGCCGGGGCGAAAGCGATTGCCGCCTAGACGTCAGGACAGCCAACCCAGGCGTATGGCTGTTTGAAAAAATGATTTCCGGCGCCTACCATGGCGGCGTTATGACAGAGAGCGTGGCGCTGGCCCAGGTGACCGGGCTCCTCTCGGCCGGATTTCCCGAGAACTTTGCCGCCGGCGGAGACTTTACCATGCAGGAAATTGACGCATTCCTCGCCAGTCCTTTTGGGCAGGGCAGAATTGCTGCTTTATGCCACGGCGAAGCGGATGTAGCAGTCCTCTATACCATCTTCGACCAGAGCTTCGAGCGGGCCGGGAAGCTGATTTGCGGCCTGCTGGCGGCAGTTGTGGAGGCTGTGGATGGAGGGAAGGCTCCTTGGCGGCCCTTTATTGTCTCGGCAGACGGCTCCGCCTTTTACAAGTCGCGGCTTCTGCGTGGAAAGCTGGAGAAATATGTTGGCCGCTACATAGAGGAGAAAATGGGCAGATATTTGTCCTTCATTCATGCTGACAACGGGAACCTGACCGGCGCTGCGGCTGCGGCGCTGCTGAATACTTAAATGAAAAACACACAGCCCTTCTTTTCATAAAAGAAGGGCTGTGTGTTTTTCATCCTGTTCATCAGCAGGATTCTTTTTCTGCCTGATTTTCTTGGCTCAGGATATTAGTGAGTATCTCAGAATATCGGTCCATCACGCTGTAAAAGCTGTGGATTTCCTGCGGCGTGAAATCTTCCAGAAGGGTGTTGAGAATATAGGGGCTGGCCCCTGTATCCACGGAATAATAGGTATCCACCACCTGACGGCCCTTCTCTGTGGGGAACAGGTGAAATTCCTTGGCATTTTTCTCGTTGCGCACCTTGTAGATGAGGCCTTTCTCCTCCAGCTTTTTCAAAATTTGCGAGACCGCCCCTTTTGTTTTGCGCCACTTCCGGGTAAGTCCGGCAGCAGTAGTCTGTGGATTTTCCAAAATATCCACCAGCGTAGTCATCTCTGTCACAGAGACCCGCTCCGGAATGCCGTAATCCTGATTCAAGGACATAAAGTTCTGAAACAGCCGGACAAAGCGCACCACACATCCAACACTGTGTCCCATGGTCGCAAGGGTTTTGACCGTATCCTTCCGCTCCCGGTAGGCATCCATCGCGGTTTCCTCCATTTTCTGCATAGATTTCCAAGCATATTTATTTTAGCACGTCCAGTTCTCCGGGTCAATCCTTCTATGAAAAACATTGACAGCCCAGATGTTTCCATGATACACTTTTACTAAGTTTAGAAACCTAAACTATATACTTGCAAAATTTGAAAGGAGGAGCACAATGGATACAAAACAGCCTGCAATTCGGAATACAGAAGGGGGAAAAATGACGGAGCGGTATGTCGCGCCGCTGTCCCTGCTGCGGGGGTGCGGCTATTCCTATGAGGATTTGGCCCG
>CAZRNK010000177.1:0-4923 GCA_964601435.1 uncultured Oscillospiraceae bacterium
GGGGTATCCCTGATTTCCCCACCGCCCCACCACGACATCTATTCCATTGAGGATTTGGCCCAGCTCATCTATGATTTGAAGAACGCCAATCGGGCTGCCCGGATTTCCGTGAAGCTGGTGAGCGAGGCGGGGGTGGGTACTATCGCCGCCGGCGTGGCCAAGGCGGGAGCGCAGGTGGTGCTGATTTCCGGCTATGACGGCGGCACCGGGGCGGCCCCCCGCAACTCCATCCCCAATGCAGGCCTGCCCTGGGAGCTGGGGCTCTCCGAGGCCCACCAGACCCTGATTGAAAACGGCCTGCGCTCCCGGGTCGTCCTGGAGACGGACGGCAAGCTGATGACCGGCCGGGATGTGGCCATTGCGGCCCTGCTGGGGGCGGAGGAGTTCGGCTTTGCCACGGCGCCACTGGTCACCATGGGCTGCATGATGATGCGGGTGTGCAACCTGGACACCTGCCCGGTGGGCATTGCCACCCAAAACCCTGAGCTGCGGAAAAACTTCCGGGGCAAGCCGGAGTATGTGGAGAATTTCATGCGCTTCGTGGCCCAGGAGCTGCGGGAGATTATGGCCCGGCTGGGCCTGCGCACCGTGGAGGAGATGGTGGGGCGCACTGATTTGCTCCATGTGCGCAGCGAGCTGATTACCTCCCGGGCGGCGTCGGTGGATTTGAGCGCCATCCTCAATGGGGAGCACAGCGGCAACTATCACTTTGAGCCGGAGAAGGCCTATGACTTCCAGCTGGAAAAGACCCTGGATGAGCGCGTCCTCTTAAAGAAGCTGGGCAGCGCCCTGGAGACGGGGACCAAGCAGAGCGTGGAGCTGGCCATCACCAGCACCGACAGGACCTTGGGGACCATCCTGGGCAGCGAGATTACCCGCCTCCACGGCGACAGCCTGCCCGAGGACACCTTCACTGTGAAGTGTACCGGCGGAGGCGGACAGTCCTTCGGCGCCTTCATCCCCAAGGGGCTGACCCTGGAGCTGGAGGGGGACTCCAATGACTGCTTCGGCAAGGGCCTCTCCGGAGGCAAACTGGTTATCTATCCCCCCCGGGACAGCCAGTTTGAGGCCGGCAGCAATATCATCATCGGCAATGTGGCCCTCTATGGCGCCACGGCGGGCAGCGCCTTTATCTCCGGCGTGGCCGGGGAGCGCTTCTGCGTCCGCAACTCCGGTGCCACCGCGGTGGTGGAGGGGGTTGGCGACCACGGCTGTGAGTATATGACCGGCGGGTGCGTTGTCGTCCTGGGGGAGACCGGGAAGAACTTCGCAGCGGGCATGTCCGGAGGCGTTGCCTATGTCCTGGACAGCCGCCACGACTTGTACCTCCGGGTGAACAAGGCCCTGGTGAACATCGAGCCGGTGACGGAAAAGCACGACATCGCCGAGCTCCGGGAGCTCATCCGCCAGCATGTGGCCCACACCGGCTCCCAGCGGGGCCTGGAGATTTTAAAGGATTTTGAGAACTGGGTGCCCCTGTTCAAGAAAATCATGCCGGTGGACTACGACCGGATGCTCCGGGCCATCGCCCAGCGGGAGGAGCGGGGCATGACCCGGGAGCAGGCGGAGCTGGACGCCTTTTATTCCAATGTCAAGGGAGGCGGAGACTGATGGGAAAGCCCACAGGATTTATGGAATATAAGCGGGTAAACTGCCTGGCAGAGGACCCCAAAACCCGGGTGCAGCACTTCAACGAGTTCCACACCCTCCTGCCCCTGGAGGAGCGGCGGGTGCAGGGGGCCCGGTGCATGGACTGCGGCGTGCCCTTCTGCCAGAGCGGCTTTACCTTCCAGGGACGGCGGCTGGGCTGCCCCCTCCACAACCTGATTCCCGAGTGGAACGACATGATTATGCTGGGCAACGCCGGCCACGCCCAGGCCCGGCTGCTCAAGACCAACAACTTCCCGGAGTTCACCGGGCGGGTCTGCCCCGCCCCCTGTGAGACGGCCTGCACCTGCGGCCTGGTGGGGGAGAGCGTCACCATCCGGGACAATGAGCTGGGCATTATTGAAGATGCCTTTGCCAGCGGGGCCATGCAGCCCAGGATTCCGCCGGTGCGCTCGGATAAGCGGGTGGCCGTGGTGGGCAGCGGCCCGGCGGGGCTGGCCTGTGCCGACCAGCTCAACCAGCGGGGGCATACCGTCACGGTCCTGGAGAAGGAGGACCGGATTGGCGGCCTCTTGATGTACGGCATCCCCAATATGAAGCTGCCAAAGGAGATTGTGGACCGCCGGGTCGCCCTGATGGCCGCTGAGGGTGTACTGTTCCGCACCGGCATGGATGTGGGCCGCACCGTGACGGCGGAGGCCCTTCGGGAGGAATATGACTGCGTTGTCCTCTGCTGCGGCGCAGGAGAGCCCCGGACGGATGCGGTGCTCCGCCCGGAAATCCGGGGCATATACTATGCCATGGATTACCTGCGCGCCGCTACGAAAAAGCTGCTGGGCATCTCCTGGAAGAGCATTGATGCTGCGGGGAAGCATGTACTCGTTATTGGAGCCGGGGATACGGCTACCGACTGCGTGGCCACCGCCATCCGCCAGGGCTGCAAGAGCGTCCGGCAGCTCATCCGCCGGCCTCGGAGCTCCTATGGCGAGATAAAAACGGATTACGCCCAGGAGGAGGCCATGGCCCTCTTTGGGGCGGACCCCCGGCAGTTTGAGACGGTAGTCAAAGAGGTCCTGACGGACAAGAACGGCCGCGTCCGGGCGGTAAAGGCCCAGGTAAGCGGAGAGCGGGAAGAGCGCATGGGGGCGGAGCTGATTTTGCTGGCCACCGGTTTTTCCGGCTGTGAGCCCTATGTATTGGAGGCTTTTGGCCTGGACAAGGGGGAGGCGCCCGAGGGCGTCTTTGTGGCCGGGGATATGCGCATGGGCGCATCTCTGGTGGTCACCGCCATTGCTGACGGCCGGAAGGCCGCCCGGGCGGCGGACCTGTACCTGATGGGCTATACCAATATGCAGCCCTGAGCGGGAAAAGTACCCCGGACATGGCCTTTTGGCTTTTTGACGAAAGGACGTGCCCGGGGCGGGAAAAACTTTTTTCGCCTGGAAAAAAGATTGTGGGAAATGTGCACCGCGTTTTCAGATTGTTCATATTTTTTATAGAAATTTCCTGATTGACAATTTTCGGTTGTGCCCCTATACTAAGAGCATAAGAACGAAGGCGTTCAAAAGCCAATGAAGGTGTTAAGAAGCAATTCTTGACACCTCTCTTTGTTTTTTGGACGCCTTCTTTTGTTTATCGGACAGAAAGTAGAGGAGGAAAGCGTATGTATTCATCGGTAGACGTAATCTGGGTCCTGTTGGGTGCGGCCATGGTGTTTTTGATGCAGGCGGGCTTCGCCATGTGCGAGACCGGCCTGACGAGGGCGAAAAACGCCGGGAATATCCTGATGAAGAACCTGATGGACTTCTGCATCGGTACCCCCGCATACTGGCTGGTGGGCTTCGGCCTGATGTTCGGCGGCTCCGGACTGCTGATTGGCGGGTTTGACCCCTTTATTCTGGGGGATTATGACTTTGGAAGCCTGCCCACTTTCGTGTATGTCATCTTCCAGACGGTTTTCTGCGCTACGGCGGCCACCATCGTCAGCGGCTCCATGGCAGAGCGGACCAAGTTCTCTGCCTACTGCCTCTACAGCCTGATGATTTCCCTGGTGGTCTACCCCATTTCCGGCCACTGGATTTGGGGCGGCGGCTGGCTGAGCCAGCTGGGCTTCCATGATTTTGCCGGTTCCACGGCGGTTCACATGGTGGGCGGCGTCACCGCCTGCATCGGCGCAAAGATGCTGGGGCCCCGGATTGGCAAATACGACAAGAATGGGAAGCCCCGCGCCATCCTGGGCCACAACATGACGGCCCTGGCCCTGGGCGTATTTATCCTCTGGTTCTGCTGGTTCGGATTCAACGGCTGCTCCACTGTCGCCATGAGCACCGATGAAGACATGATTTCTGCCGGCATGATTTTCTTCAACACCAACATGTCCGCCTGTCTGGCCACAGTCACGGTGCTGATTTTCACCTGGATTCGCTATAAGAAGCCGGATGTCTCGATGACGTTCAACGGCTCTCTTGCCGGCCTGGTGGCCATCACAGCCGGCTGTGATGTGGTAAACCCCTTCGGCGCTGCGATTATTGGCATTATCGCCGGTTTCGTCGTAGTGCTGAGTGTGGAGTTCTTTGATAAGAAAGCCAAGATTGATGACCCTGTGGGGGCAGTTTCGGTTCATGGCGCCTGCGGCGCGGTTGGCACATTGCTGGTGGGCCTGTTTGCCACCGACGGCGGCCTCTTCTATGGCGGCGGCTTCCAGCTCCTGGGTACCCAGTTCCTGGGCGTCATCAGCGTCATGGCCTGGGTTGTGGTTACGATGACCATCATTTTCAAGGTCATTGACAAAACCGTGGGCCTCCGGGTGGACCGGCAGACAGAGATTGAGGGCCTGGATATCCATGAACATGGCCTGGCCAGCGCGTATGCGGGCTTTGCCATTACCGATGCCATTGCCACGATGGATATGGATGTCAATGAGAATACGGATTTGGGCGAGGAGACCTATGAAAAGGCCAGCAAAGCCCAGGTGGATGCCGCTGTACCGGTGACAGAGAAGCGCGCCTTCCCGCCCACGGGCATTCACAAGGTGACGATTATTACCCGCCTGGCCAAGCTGGACGACCTGAAGCGGGCCCTGAATGATTTGGGCGTCACGGGCATGACCATGACCCAGGTGATGGGCTCCGGCGTCCAGAAGGGGGCCGGGGAGTATTACCGGGGCGTTGAGATGGACAGCACCCTCCTGCCGAAAATCCAGGTGGATGTGGTCATCGGCAAGATTCCCGTGGAGAATGTCATCGAGGTGGCCAAGAAAACCCTGTATACCGGCCACATCGGCGACGGCAAGATTTTTGTCTACGAGGTCAGCCG
>CAZRNK010000178.1:0-4908 GCA_964601435.1 uncultured Oscillospiraceae bacterium
AAAAAGAAAAAAAGCCGGTGCAGAATCTGCACCGGCCCTCCCGCCACTGCCGTTGACGCCCGATTAAAACCTGCACGCTCTCGGCAGGTGGGTCGCCTCTCCGCCGCTTCGCTGCTTCCAACATCCAGAGCCGGTCAAAGCCGGTCCGGGAGGCCTGCAATCCACAGCGGAAGTTCCAGCGTCCCTTATAAATGATGTGGGCTTAAAAGGGCGCCTGACGCACAGGGCAGGACAACAAAACTCATTGCATGATATGCGCCGCAGTGGGGAAGGGTGCACACCGCGCCGGACATCATAGACATATTATAGCGCTTTTTCCTTGGAATTGCAACAGCATATCCTGTCAGTTTTAGTGCTAGCGCCCCGAAGCCAGGCGCTGCACAAAATATAGATGCGCCTATTCTTCCCCGTCCTCGTCAAAAATACGCTCCATAAAGACATTGTACACCCGGTTGAGTTCCTCGTCATCGTCCACAGAGCCGAAGATTTCCTCCCCGTTCTCTTCAATCACTTTTAAAATAATAAAGCCATAATCCGGGTCATCCTCATCCATATCCGCCGGGAGAAAGGCCATATAGGTCTCCCCCTCCAGCTCCAGGGTGTCCAGATGCTCCAGCTCGAACTCATTGCCCTCTTCGTCCTGGATGGTTACAAAATCGCTGCCAAATTCCCCGCTCATCGGGCATACCTCCATGTTGCTTGTGTAGTGTATCTGTATTGTACCTGCTTTTTACACAGAAATCAACAGCCCGCCGAAAAAGTTCATGCTGACTTTTTCGGCGGGCTGTCCCTTCCCGGTGCAATTGGCGCTCCTTTAGCTGTTCAAATCCTCCAGCAGCATCAGCAGCTCCTCCTGGGTGGATACAGTCAAGCCGGCGCGGAGCAGCGCCTGGTCCGCCTGGCGCAGGGTGGTAAGCTCGATGTCCGTCACCGTCATGGGCGCGGCGTCCTCCGGCCGGAAGATGCCCACATAGCCCTCCCAGTCCCGGAGAATGAAGGCCACCGGCGCGCCCTCAGCCTGCTCCAGCCCTGTATCCTCTGCTGCGGCCGCCGGCACAATAAAATCCGAGGCCACAGAGATGCTGCAGGTCACTGCCACTGCCGCCAGAAGGCCGCACAGCCCCATTTTCATTCGCATTTTCCTGTCCATTATCCTGATTTTCCCTCCCCTTTTTTGGTCAGTATCACCAAAAGTGCGGGAAAATATTCCGGCAGCCAAAAAAATTTACAAAAATGATGCTGATATTTGACAAGATGTGCTATACTATTAATCTGGAATGCGGTAAGCTATCTGTATTGGCCTGGCCCCTATCCGGGGCGCACCTTTTTTCCACATACGCATTTTTCAAGCGCGGAGGTTTGCCTATGGACTCCAAAAAATCAAAGCGAGCAAAGAAAATTGCCGGGCGCGTCGTAGACGGTACCACCAACGCAGTGGGCAATGTTTTTCGCCTCATTTTAAAAACCTTTGCCACTGTCCTGCTTATTTTCCTGACTACGGGGCTGCTGTTTGCCTGCATTTTCGCCTATTATGTCAAAACCAGCCTGTCTACGGATTTGGAGGTCAGTCTCTCCGACGTATCCCTGGCGCTGTCCAGCACCATTTATTACACCGATTCCAACGGGGAATATCAGGAGCTGGCCACCCTCCACTCCACGGAAAACCGGGTATGGGTGGACTATGAAAACATCCCCAAATACATGGAGTGGGCCGCTGTGGCTATCGAGGACCAGCGCTTCTATGAACACCACGGCGTGGACTGGTACCGGACCGTAGCCGCCTTTGCCAACATGTTCCTGAGCATGCAGGACAACTTCGGCGGCTCCACCATCACCCAGCAGCTCATTAAGAACCTGACGGAATACGACGACGTCACCGTCCAGCGAAAGCTGCTGGAAATCTTCCGTGCCCTGGAATTTGAAAAGACCTACACCAAAGAAGAAATTATGGAGTGGTACTTAAACGAAATCTATTTGGGCGAGGGGTGCTATGGGGTTGGCACCGCCGCCAATGAGTATTTCGACAAGGAGGTGTGGGAGCTCTCCCTGGCGGAGTGCGCCTGCATCATCGGTATCACCAACAACCCCTCCCTCTATGACCCCTATATCAGCGCGGAGCGGAACAAAACCCGCCAGGAAACCATCCTCTATGAGATGTATGACCAGGGCTACATCACCTATCAGGAATACGTGGATGCGGTCAACCAGGAGCTGGTGTTCAAGCGGGCTGTGAACGAAGAGCGCACCTACGAAATTTACAGCTACTATGCAGAGGTCGTTATCAGCGATGTCATCCAGGATTTAATTGAGGAAACCGGCCTCTCCTCGGAGGTGGCCACCCGTCTGGTCTATTCCGGCGGCTACCAAATCTATTCCTGCATCGACATGGACATCCAGAATATTGTGGACAGCATCTATTCCGACCCCAGCAACTTCTCCCGGGGCTGGAGCAACACCACCCAGCAGCTCCAGTCGGCCACCGTCATTGTGGACCCCTATAACGGAGACATTGTGGCCCTCTCCGGCGGCGTGGGGGAGAAAACCATCAACTTCGGACTGAACCGGGCTACCGGCTCCCAGCGCCCCCCCGGCTCCTCCTTTAAGCCCATAGCGGTCTATGGCCCGGCCCTGGATTTGGGGCTGATTACCCAGACCACCCTGGTCAATGACTCCCCCAATGTCATCCTCTCGGGCACCACCTGGTACCCCCGGAACTCCGGCAGCTATTCCGGCGTCATTACCATTCGGGAGGCCCTCTGCTGGTCCAAGAATACCGTGGCCGCCCAGGTGCTGGATAAACTGGGGCTGGACGCCTCCTATGAGTACCTCACCGAGCGGCTGGGCGTCACCAGCATGGTCGAGGAATACGACAAAGCCTATGCCCCTCTGGCCCTGGGCCAGCTCACCTACGGCATTACAGTGCGGGAAATGGCCCAGGCTTACACCGCCTTTGTCAACGACGGTATTTTCACCTACTCCCGGACGTATACCCATGTCCTGGATTCCGAGGGCAACCTGGTCCTGGACAACAGCCCGGAGCAGATTACCGCCTTCAAGGCAAACACCGCCTGGAACATCTCCAACATGCTCCAGTACGCCGTCTCCTCCGGTACCGGTACTGAGGCCTATTTCGACGGCATGGCCGTGGCCGGCAAGACAGGTACCACTTCTGACAATTGGGACAGATATTTTGTGGGTTACACCCCCTACTATGTCTGCGCCGTATGGACCGGCTTCGACCAGCCAACGGCTATGAACGTCTCCGGCAACCCGGCGGCCCAGACCTTCCGGAAGATTATGCAGCCCATTCATGAGGGACTGGAATACAAGAGCTTCCCAACGCCCACCATCGGCTCGGCGACCAACATCTTCGGCGACCTCCAGACGGAGGAACCCACGGAGACGCCGACGGAATCCCCGTCCGAGTCCCCCACCGAATCCCCGTCTGAATCCCCGGCAGAGTCCGTCACCCCCTCCCAGTCTCAGGAGCCGGTGACAACGCCGCCGGTCATTACGGATACACCCACCACCCCGGCAACGGACCCGCCGGCTGTCACGACACCTACCGTCACAACGCCGCCGGCCACCGAGGTACCCGTTCCGGAGACCCCAGTAGCGGCGGCTACCGGGGAACCGGACGGCTGGTAGCAGCGCAAAAGCAACCTAACTGAAATCCGGCAGCGGGCCAAATGGCCCGCTGCCGGGTTTTATATTTTCCCTATTTTAAAACTGGTGGGTGGCCGCATAGGCATCCCGGTTGCCGGTATGCACATTGCCCACCTGGCGGCAGTCGCCAATCATATAGAAGTCCCCGGCCCCTTCATACAGGGCCATGGCCTCCTGCTGCAGGGGCCGCATACCCCCCAGGGCTACCACGCTGTCGCAGGCAATGCGATGCTCCTCGCCTGCCTTGTCCCGATAGGCTACATAGCCCTCTCCAATTTCGGTGGTTGTCACCTCTGTCAGATAGGAAAAACCGGACAAGCCCATATAGAATTCCTGCATAATCTCCCGGTAGTGGATGGGCGTGGCGTCCGGAGCCAGGATGCTCTGCCGGGTCAGAGCAACCGTCTCATGTCCATTCTCCGCCAGGTACATGCCGGCCTCGGTGCCGGACTCGCTGCCGCCAATGACGACCACGCGATGGCCCAGCTCCTGCTCATGGCCAAAGACCTGGAAAATATTCCGGGCCCGCTCCACACCCGGAATGGGCGGCAGCGTCGGCTGGGCCCCCAGGGCCGCCAAAACCACGTCATAGCCCTCCTGCTGCAGCAGCTCCGGTGTGGCCGGGGTGTTCAGCAGCACCCGGACGCCCTTCTTTTCTATCTGGCGCTTCAGGTATTCCCGGTAGCGGACCAGGGGCCACTTGAAGCTGGGGGCGTCCATGAGCTTGAGCTGCCCGCCCAAGGCGTCCGTGGCCTCATAGAGGGTCACATCGTGCCCCCGCTCCGCGGCATAGAGGGCAGCGCGCATCCCCGCCGGGCCGCCGCCCGCCACGGCCACCCGCCGTTTCTCTCCCGGGGGCACCGTCAGCTTGTCCAGCTTGTGGGCAATGCCCAGCTCCGGATTTACCGTACAGACGCTAATCCAGGGGCCGGAGTTTGAAGTGACATGACATTTGTTGCACCGGACACAGGGGAGCACATCCTCGCCCCTGCCCTCCTTCGCCTTTTTATAGTAGTCCGGGTCCACAAAGAAGGCCCGGGCCGCGCCGATTAAGTCCGCCTGGCCGCTGGCAATGGCCGCCTCCGCATCGTCCAAATCCTGAAAGCCCCCCATGGGCTCGCAGAGGATAGAGGTGCCGCTGGCCTTCACCTTGGCACAGGCATCCAGGGTGGCATACTGATGCGCGGCGGAGTTGTAGCCCGTGGGATGATTCAGATTTCCGTTACTGGCCCGGAACTGGAA
>CAZRNK010000179.1:0-2554 GCA_964601435.1 uncultured Oscillospiraceae bacterium
ATTTCCCTTTTATTTTGTCTTCGTGCTGGAATTTAAAAAACCGCGCTCGCCTATCGCAAATTTTTGTTGCATACCACAATGCAAAGTGTATCTACAGAACATTTTTATACATTTTGCTGAAATCGGTGGAGCGGCCATATGGCCGCTCCACCGATTTACAAATTCAATATTCCAAAATAAAATTTCCTATAGTGTCAACGTCCCGTTTTCATCCTCCAGGAGGATTAAAATCCGCTCCTGGTCGCCGGTGACGGCGTTGACATAGACAATATAGTGCCGGTCCCCCTCTGCGGCGCATTTGAACTCATAGCAAAAGCTCTCATACTGTCCCGCCGTAGGGATGATGGCCAGCCCCTCGCTGAGAATCTCCAGCTCCGGGCTTACCAGGGTTCGGGCATCCTCCAGGCTCACCGCCGCCTCCGGGATTTCCCTGTCATAGTGCGCCGTCAGGTAGCCCTTGGCCTCAAAACCCAGAATGGCGCCGTTATCCAGGGCCACGCTCACCTTCACCAAATCGGAATAGCACAGCACATCGCCGTCCATATAGGCAAAGTTTGCCGTGAGCACATTGTCCTGTATCATATAATAGCTCTCTGCCATGTTCTCATAGCCCTTGCGCAGCAAAAAGCCCTTGGCCAGCTCCACGGCCTCTTCCGCCTCGATTTCCCGGCTCTCAGGCCTGCGGGTGCCCAGCATATTCACCACCAGGCCCCCCTGCTGGCTCACTTCCACCATCAGCTCCCCGCCATCTGCATCGGCAGAGAAATAATAGCAGGGCATCGTACCCCCTTCGCTCTTTCCGGTCAGACTCACCCTGGCCTCCGGCAGGCCGATGAAGTTGGCGGCAATTTTTCGCGCCCGCTCAGAGTCCACCTTCAGGGTCTGGCCCAGCATCCTGGGCTCCACACTGGTCAAATGCTCCGAGAAAGGCCCGTCATAAATCAGCGAAGGCACCTCCGGGAACTCCTGCTCAATGAGCCGCATACTGTCCCCCAGGGTAGATGGGGCGGCCTCTTCCTCTACCGCATCCATCCGCGCCTCCGAGTCGCGCAGCTCGCCCATGGTCAGGTGGCCGTCGGCCATGTCCGCCTGGAGCTCCGTCAGGTTCTGAGCCAGGAGCGTGGCGGTGTCCGACAGGGCCCGCAGGTTCTCCCGCTCCTCATCGGAATACGTACCCCCCGGAGGGCCGACCTGGACAGGCTGTAGGCATAGTCCCCCACCCGGCTGATAAAGCTGGCAGTCTGCTCCAGCTCCTGGGTGGAAAAAGGGAGCACGCCCAGGGTCATCTGGGCCGTCATGGCCTTGCCAAACACCTCGGTACAGATGGCCCCTGCCATCGTGGGGCTGGTGGCGTACAGGCTCTTTTGCAGCGCCGTGTCAATTTCGGACATGCTGGTCACCAGCTCCGCAAAGGCGTGCTGATAGCTGGCCGCCACCTGGCGGTTATAGGTCTCCGCGCGGTTATACTGGGCCCAGGAGAAAATCCCCAGGGCCACCACCGCACAGGAGAGGTAGGAAATACTCAAAATCGCCCATTTGCGTCTCATAAAAAAACCTCCCTGCGTTCTTGGCGCACACATTCCTGAAGGCTGCCGCCAGAGTGCAGGCGGCGCTTCTTTTCCTTTAGTGTGCGCCCAACGCAGGGAATTTAATTTTAGAAAGTTTTGTTAGTCTTCTTTCATGCTTTTCAGGCAGAGAGCTTCTCCAGACCAATACGGAGACGCCGGAGGGTTTCCGCCTGCCCCAGAATGGCGCAGATTTCCGTCGCGCCGCCGGGGGTCACAGCCTTTCCCGCCGCGGCAATCCGCACCGGCCACATCACTTTGGCATTTTTCACCCCCAGCTCCTGGGCCAGGGCGGTAATGGCTTCCAAAATGGCGTCATGGTTCCAGTCTGGGAGGGCCTCCAGCCGGGGCAGCAGCTTTTCCAGGATTTCTTTGGAAGAGGCCTCGTCCGACTTGGACTTTTTGTGGACGTAGAGGGCTGTGTCGTAGTCCGGGAGGGCCTGGAAGAAGTCCACCTTCTCGGGGATGTCTGTCAGGCGCTCACACCGGGCCTGGAGCAGCGCGGCTACAGCTGCGGTGTCAATGTCCGGATTCTGGACACTCTGGCGGATATAGGGCTCCGCAGCCCGGGCAAAGTCCTCCGGCGCCATGGCCCGGAGATAGCTGGCGTTAAAATACGTGAGCTTTTCGATGTCAAAGGCAGAGGGAGACTTGGAAATCCCCGCAATGTCAAAGGCCTCCACCAGCTCCTGCAGGGTAAAGAACTCCTTCTCCGCGATTTCCCCCCGGGGGGACCAGCCCAGCAGGGCCACATAGTTCACGATGGCCTCGGACAGATACCCCTGCTCCACCAAATCCTCGTAGGAGGGGTCCCCCTTGCGCTTGCTCATCTTCCGGACACTACCCGTCTCCCCATCCGCAATCATAACGCTGGCGCAGTGGACATAGGTGGGCACCTCCCAGCCGAAGGCCTCATAGAGCAGGTTATACTTGGGGGCCGACGGGAGGTATTCCGCCCCCCGGACCACGTGGGTAATCCCCATGAGATG
>CAZRNK010000179.1:2564-4847 GCA_964601435.1 uncultured Oscillospiraceae bacterium
AGTTGTAGGTGGGCAGCCCATCGGACTTCAGCAAAATCTGGTCCTCCAGCTCGCTGTTGTCCACGGTAATCTCCCCGTACACCGCATCATGGAACGTCGTGGTCCCCTCGGGAATCCGCTGGCGGATGACATAGGGCTCCCCGGCGGCCAGCTTCCTTTCAATTTCTTCCTGTGTCAGGTTCGCACAGTGGCGGTCATACTTGGCGTTGGCATCCTCGGCATGGAGCGCAGCCAGGCGCTCCTCTGAGCAAAAGCAGCGGTAGGCGTGGCCCCGCTCAATGAGCAGCTCGGCAAATTTTCCGTACAAATCCCGCCGCTGGGTCTGGATATAGGGGCCCACGGGTCCGCCGATGTCCGGCCCCTCGTCCCAGGTAAGGCCGCACTGGCGCATGGTGGCATAGATGATGTCCACCGCGCCCTGCACCAGCCGCCCCTGGTCTGTGTCCTCAATCCGCAGCAGGAATTTTCCGCCGCTGTGGCGGGCGATGAGCCAGGTGTACAGCGCAGTGCGCAGGTTGCCCACATGCATATACCCCGTAGGGCTGGGGGCAAAACGGGTGCGCACCCCCTCCTTGGGAATCCGCGCCTCCAGCTCTGCAAAGAATGTCTTGTCCAACATGGAAAAACCTCCCGTATACAGGTTTGATGCTTTTTTTCTACATAGTATTTCACAAATGGCCCGCTGTCAAGCGCTGTCGAGGCCAGCAGCGGAAAAAACCTTGGATTCTTTTGCCGCGAAGGCGGCTTTTCCCCGTTTTTTGGTTGTATTGCGGCGGCAAACGTGGTAAAATGAATAGTCATGAATGAAATGTATTAAAGAGGTGTAAACCTATGATTTCTAAAAAGATGGAAAAGCTCCTCCAGGGCAACAGCGCCATCCGCGCCATGTTTGAGGAGGGCAACATTTTAGCCGCCCAATACGGTCGGGAAAACGTCTATGATTTCTCCCTGGGCAACCCCAACTTCCCCGCCCCGCCCCAGGTAGAGGCGGCCATTATCTCTGTGCTGAAAAACAATCCGGCCACCTATGTCCACGGCTATATGTCCAACGCCGGTTTTCCGGAGGTGCGCGCA
Source organism: uncultured Oscillospiraceae bacterium (assembly GCA_964601435.1). GTDB lineage: Bacteria > Bacillota > Clostridia > Oscillospirales > Oscillospiraceae > CAZRNK01. The sequence goes on from CAZRNK010000179.1 coordinate 3,639, forward strand.
GCTGTGGCAGAAAGCCTAAACCGCCGGTTTGCCACCGCCTATGGCCAGGACAACATCCTCATGACTGTTGGCGCCGCGGGGGGGCTGAATGTCCTGTTTAAAACCCTCTTAAACCCCGGGGACGAGGTCATCGTCTTTGCCCCCTACTTTGGGGAATACGGCAACTATGTGGCCAATTTCGACGGCGTTTTGAAGCCAATCCCCGCCCAGGCCGGCACCTTCCAGCCGGATGCGGAGGCCCTTGCCGCCGCCATTACCCCCCGGACACGGGCCCTGCTGCTCAACAACCCCAACAACCCCACCGGCGTAATCTATACCCGGGAGGCCCTGCAGGCCGTGGCGGCAGTGCTGGAGGAAAAGCAGCGCGCCTTCGGCGCACCCATTTACCTCATCGCCGATGAACCCTACCGGGAGCTGGCCTATGACGGCGCAGAGGTGGCCTGGCTGCCAGAGCTCTACCGAAACACCCTGGTGGGCTACAGCTGGTCCAAGTCCCTCTCCCTCCCCGGGGAGCGGATTGGATACCTGGTCATCCCTTCGGAGATTGATGGCTATGACCAGATATGGCAGGCCGCCAGCATCGCGGGCCGGGTTCTGGGCTTCGTCAACGCCCCCTCCCTGATGCAGCTGGCTGTGGCCAAGTGCCTGGATGCAAAAACCGATGTGGCCGCCTATGACCGCAACCGCCAGGCGCTGTACAGCGGCTTGACAGACTGCGGCTTTACCTGCGTCTACCCCTCCGGTGCCTTCTATCTCTGGATGCGCGCCCCGGAGGCGGACGACGCCGCCTTTGTCCAGCGGGCAAAGGCAGAGCGGCTTTTGCTGGTGCCGGGCAGCTCCTTCGGCGGCCCTGGCTATGTCCGCCTGGCCTATTGCGTCAGCCCGGAACAGATAGCGCGGAGCATAGACGCCTTCCGCCGCCTGGCAGCGGCCTATGGCCTAAAATAAACTGAGAAACTGAGAGAGGAAGAATTCGTTATGGAAACACTTCAGCAGCCGAAAAAGGTTATGCTTTCCGGCATCCAGCCCAGCGGCGACCTGCACCTGGGCAACTACCTGGGGGCCATTAAAAACTGGGCGGAGCGCGCCCAGCAGTTCGACTGTTATTATTTTATGGCGGACATGCACACCATCACGGTGCGCCAGAACCCCGCTGATTTGCGCCGCCGCACCCTGGAGCAGCTGGCGCTGTACATCGCCTGCGGCCTG
>CAZRNK010000180.1:0-4799 GCA_964601435.1 uncultured Oscillospiraceae bacterium
CAAAAAAGCATCCACCTCGCGCGCCTGTGCGCCGCCAAAAGGAGGTTTTCCCATGACCATTGAGCAAATCCGCTATTTCCTGGCCCTGGCGGAACGGCTGAACTTCCGCTCTGTTGCAGAGTGCTTTTTTATTACCCAACCCACCCTCTCCCGGCAAATTGCCAACATGGAGAAGGAGCTGGGCACCCAGCTTTTTTTTCGAAAGAACCCCTCCGTGGAGCTGACCGCTGCGGGCAAAGTCCTGAGCGAGGCCCTTCCCAGCGTCTACCGGGACTATGAGCGGGCTGTCCGGAAGGCCCGGGAAGTGGGGGAAGAGGGCCTCGGGCACCTGTCCATCGCCCTGGAGGAGGACCAGACGGCTACCCCCGCCCTGTCGGAGACGGTACGGCACTTCTCTGCCTCCTATCCCGACATCCATGTCTCCATCCAGCGGGCCTCTTTCATCGACCTGCGCAAGGGGCTCCTGGACGGGAGCTTTGACCTCATCAATGCAGTCTATCTGGACGGGCGGTATCTGGAAAACTTCACCTGCGTCACCGTGGCCCTGGACGACGCCTGCCTGGCAATCAGCCGGGAGCTGGCAGCAGGATACCCTTCGGAGATTGACGCCGGGGCCTTCCTGGAACTGGTGAGCAAAACGCCCCTGAACATGATTGAAGACACCTATTTCCTGACCACCGGCGATGCAACCCAGCAGCTGGAGAAGAATTTAAATATCTCCATACCTCCGGAGTGTATCCACTTTGTGGGGGACCCGTTGTCCATCCCGCTGCAAATCAGCGCGGGGCTGTGCACCACAGTGCTCAACAGCTCCCACATCGCCAGCGCGGACGCGAACATCGCCCTGCTGCGCATCGCCGGGGCCAACCGGAACCAGTACCGGAAGGTCCTGGCCTATGCGCCGGAGAACAGGAATCCGGCGCTCCAGGCCTTTCTGGATATCTTTCTGAATCTTTACTAAGGTATTGAATTTTCATTTCGTCTTTCTGCGCCTATTATGGCACAGGAGGGGGAAAAACGTCCAATTGCAAATGTGTATCTGCCCTTTCAGTTTTTGTATCTGCCCACGCGCTCACTGAAACTTCAGCTCCGCCTCGGCCGCCGGCAGCCCGGGCGCCGTTACCCGCAGCCTGGCTATGCCCGCCGCCCCGGCGCTGCGCACGACGGCCAGCAGCCGGCCCCGGAGGGCGGTGAAGCGCCCGGCGGCATAGTTTTCCTCGGTGGACTCCCGGCCGCTGGCAAAGGCCGCCAAGTACCCCGCCCCGGACACCTCCGCCGCCGCCTCGGGCTCTGCCCAGGGCACCAGCCGCCCCTGGGCGTCCACAATCTCGATGTTGACAAAGTGGAGGCCGCTGCCGCCGGCGCAGGCCGTCTCCCGCTCCGGCTTCAGGGCGATGGCCGCCGGGGCCCCCGCCGTCTCCAGGGTCGCCCGGGAGACCTCCCGGCCATCGGTATAGCTCACCGCCGTCAGGACCCCGGGGGCATAGGGGACGGTAAAATAGCTCCGGTAGCGCTGATATTTCCCTGCGCGCTGGCGCCCGGCAGAGACACTGTTTACAAAAAGCTCCACCTCCTGAGCCCGGGAATAGACTTCCACGCGGACGCTCTGCCCCTCATAGCCGGGGTAGCTCCAGGAAAACTCCACCCCCGGCCAGGCAAAGGGGGAGCAGTCCTCAATCGCGTCGTTATACTTGGGCGGCAGGGTGGCCAGCACTGTCTCGTCGCTACCCCAGACGACCCGCCGCCAGCGGCCCACCACCCGGGGCACGCCGCAGATGTCGAAGTCCCCGTCCCCGGAGAGGCGGTACGGGTAGGTGATGGGGAAGCGGGTAAAGGAGGAGTCCTTTGCCCCCAGTTTCTCCGCCTCCTCCCGGGTGAAGTACCGGCAGGAGCCGCACCCGGCCTCCCCGATATAGTCCCAGGCAGTCCAGACGAAGTCCCCGATAATCTGCGGATAGCGCTCGATTAAATCCCAGATAAGGTCCGTATCCGGGGCCTTGTCCTCTGTGCCGATGATGACGCTCCCGGGCCGCTCCCGTATCATGGAGGGATAGCGGGCGAACTCATAGTGCATGTCAATCATGTCCATGGTCTCGTCGATGACGTCAATGACATCCTTGGTGACGGTGTGGAAAATGGGCGGCAGGCGGCTGGGGTCGGCCACACTCTCCAGCGTCTCGGAGTCCTGGTGGGCAAACCGGCTGTAATAATCCAGGATTTCCTGCCGCTCGCCGTCGGTCATGGGGTCCATAACCATGCCCCCCAGGGTCAAGGGCCGGGTGGCGTCGATGGCACGTGCCTCGGCGGCCACTGCGCGCAGCCGCTCCTTGCCCCCGGCGGCAAACATGTCCCCAATCTCGTTGCCGATGCTCCAGATGATGACGCAGGGGTGATTGCGGTCCCGGAGCATCATGTCCCGGAGGTCCTGCCGCCAGCATTCGGTGAAATTCATGTGATAGTCATAGTCCTTCTTGGCCGAGAGCCACATGTCAAAAGCCTCGTCAATGACCAGCATACCCAGCCTGTCGCAGACATCCAGCAGCTCCCGGGAGGGGGGATTGTGGGCGCAGCGCAGGGCATTGTACCCCATGTCCCGGAGCCGTTTTACCCGCCGGAATTCCACGTCTTGCAGCGACACCGCCCCCAGGGGCCCGTTGTCGTGGTGGACGTTGCCGCCCCGGAGGATGACCCGCACACCGTTGATGCGCAGGCCGTTTTCCGCGTCCAGGGCAATTTCCCGGACCCCGAAGGTGCTCTCTGCGCTGTCAGATTCCACGCCGGCCTGCTTCAGGACACAGCGGAGGGTATACAGCGCCGGGTTCTCCGGCGACCAGCGCTGCACGTTCTGCATGGGGATGGCCAGCTCCGTCACGTCCCCCGCCGCCGGGCACTCCGCCGCAGCAGAGAGCGCACCGTCCGGGGCATATACTTCGCACCGGATGCTCTCCTCTGTCCCCGCCGGGCCGGAGAGGGTCACCTCCACCTGGAGCTCCGCTTCCGTCTCCCCCTGGCAGCGGGCGCGCACCCACAGCCCCCGGGGCGCAATGTGCCGCGCCGGAGCCTGAAGGAGGGCGACGCTCCGGTAGATGCCGCCGCCGGTATACCACCGGGAGTTGGGCTCGGGCAGGGTATTCACCGTCACCTCCACCGTGTTCTCCCCGGCGTGGACATAGGGGGAAAGATCCACCAGGAAGGGGGTATAGCCATAGTGGTGGAGGCAGGCGCTGGCGCCGTTTACCTTCACATAGGCATCCCGGTATACCCCGTCAAAATCCAGATACAGCGCCCCCTCGTCCCCCTGGAGGGAAAAGGTCTTGGTATAGTGGCCGCTGCCGCCCACATAGTAGCCGCAGTCCCCGCCGGAGGGGGCGTCCGGGGACACATCCGTGGAAATGATAAAGTCGTGGGGCAGCGTCACCGTCTCGCTCGCCCCCGTCTCCGGGGCCATGGGCCCCCGGAGAACGGGCAGCCCGCGGCTGAAGCGCCAGCCATCGTTGAAGGAAATTCGTTTCATTTCGCAACACACCTTTCCGGTTTCCGGGCCGCAGCCCGTTTGATTTTACCTTTTCCACTATAGAAAAAAGCCCGCCGCCGGACAATGTCCCCCGGCGGGGGCGTATTGGATACAGGTGTGTCGAAAACGTGTATCTTTTCCTTGACAGGCCGGCTCGGAGGTGGGATACTGGCAGATACAGCCCGCAGGAGAGGAGGCACAGCCATGGCAGAGAAGAAATGGCCCGACGCACCGGGTCTTTCCCCGGGCTACCGGAGTTTGCCCGCCCCCTGCTCCCTGGCACGGATGGAGATTTCCGGCGGGCAGGCCCGCCTCCATTTCTTTGGGGCGGCGCCGGAGCCGGATGCCCCGCCGCCTGCACCCCCCTCCCTCCACCGCCACGCCCACTATGAGCTGGTGTATGTCTGCGCCGGGGAGCTGACCCAGCACCTGGAAAACGGCACGTTCAAATACCGCCGGGGGGAGGCCTGCTTTCTCAACCGGGACACTGCCCACTACGAGGGCCTGGAGACAGACTGCACGCTGATTTTCCTGAACCTGGCGCCGCCCTTTGCCGCGGCCCTGTTCGGGGATACGGGCATTCTCCCGGGCCGGGCACAGCACGCCTCCCCGGAAATCTGCCGCTTTCTCACGGAGGACCGCGGCCCCGGCGGGGAATATCTGGACTTTTTTGGCACCCTTGCCCTCCAGCGGGCGGACACGCCCCCTCCGGCCCAGGAAATCTTTGGGGAGATAGAGGCGGCCCTCACCCAAAAAGCCCCGGGCTTTGCCTTCCAGGTGCAGGCGGCGCTGCTCCGGCTCTTCGCGGAGCTGGAAAACGCCGCCCATTACCATCTGAGCCGCATGCGGGTAGACGCCCGCGCCCAGGACTTCATTCTCGCCCGGCTGCTCCGGTATATGGAGGAGCGCCAGGGACAGGTGGGCCGCCGGGAGGCGGCAGAGCTGCTCCACTATGACGGCAATTACATCAACAGCATCGTCCGCCGGCAAACCGGACTCACCATCGGCCAGCTGGGGCGCAGGTTCCGCCTGGAGGCCGCCCAGCGGCTCCTCCGGGAGACGGATTTGCCCGTCGCAGCCATTATCCGCGCCCTGGGCTTTCAAAACCGCACCCACTTCTACCGCCTCTTTGCGCAGCACACCGGCCTGACGCCTCTGGAGTACCGGGTTCAGGCCCGGGGGCAAAAGTGATACTTTTCTTGCTCCTGCAAGAAAAATATCCAAAAGAAAATTTTTCCCTTGCGAGGGGACGGGGGCGTTCCTTTTCTTGCTCCTGCAAGAAAAG
>CAZRNK010000181.1:0-4794 GCA_964601435.1 uncultured Oscillospiraceae bacterium
TTGAAAAATCAAGAAAAGACGGGTGCAGACACGCCTGAACAGGCACCATCCTTCTCTATACGGGATGGCGTCTGGCTCTGCGACGCAGCGCCCACCCCCTTCATTCTGGGGCTGCTCCGGCCAAAAATTTATCTCCCCTCCGGCATGGAAGAGGAGACGGCGGCACTGGTCCTGGCCCATGAGCGGGCCCATCTGGCCAGGCGGGACCACTGGTGGAAGGCCCTGGCCTTCCTTCTGCTGGCGGTATACTGGTTCAGCCCGCTGGTGTGGCTCTCTTACTTTCTCTTTGTCCGGGACATAGAGCTCACCTGCGACGAGCGGGTGCTCCGGAATCTGGATGCGCCGGGGCGAAAGGCCTATTGCGCCGCACTGGTCCGCTGTGCCGCGCCGCGGCGCTGGGCCTACATCTATCCGGTGTCCTTCGGGGAGGGAAATATCAAGCGCCGGATTCAAGCCGCACTCCGGGGCCGCCGGCCCAAGGCCTGGCGCTCGGCAGCAGCCCTGGCAGTGTGCGCCGCAGCCGCTCTCTGCTTTCTCACCAACCCGGCCCGGGACACCGGCCCCCTGGATAAAAGCCAGGGCGTCTATTCCGCCCCGGCGGAGACGGACAGCTTTCCCTTCAACCCGGTGCTGCTCCAGCTGGACACACAGGCCCAGGAGTTTTCCCTGTCCTATGACATCCTCTCCTCCTATTTTACCGCCGGGACCTACAGCGTGGCGGGCAGCACTCTCCGCGCTGTCACCTTCGATGGCCAATACACCTATTCCTTTCAAATCCGGGATGCGGAGACCCTGGTTTTCCAGGCGCAGGACTCCTCCCCGCTTACCCTCGTCACCGGGGAGGCCGCCCTCGCAGACGGCGCCGTTCTCCGCTTTGTCCCCGGCGCGGCTCAATAAATCCGCACCCAGGCCCGCAGACGCCCTTTATGGGTCTGGGATGCCTCCCCCTCATAGAGGAATCGCCCATAGCCCCGGACAGACACCAGCGCCCCCGGTTCCAGCACCCGGGCGCCGTTTTCCGTCAGGCGGCTGTTCACAAACACCCGCCCCTGATGAATCAGCTCCTGCCCCTCCCGGCGGGAGAGGCGGTAGACCGCCGCCACCAGGGCGTCCAGCCGCGCCGAGGCGGCCACCACCTGGCTCTTTTCCGGCTTCTCCTGGGCAAAGGCGGGCAGCTCCGGCAGGACCTCCCCCCGCACCGTGGTGTGGCGCACCTGGGTGCAGCCCTCAGCCAGCAGGCCCGCGGCGCTCTCCAGGCAAAAGATATAGGCTGTCTCCTCCCGGAGGAGAATATCTCCCAGGAGGCTGCGCCGAATCCCCAGGCCCATCAGCGCCCCCAGGACATCCCGATGGCTGAGGGCCTCGGCAAATTTCCTGGAGGCCGGCCGCAGGGCCACACAGGCGATGGGCGCCGTACCGGCATAGCCGCAGCACGCCTCGTCCCCAAAGAGGGCGAGCCTTCGCTCTGCTGACGGGAACCCGCCTGTCAGCGTCATGGGCGCACAGCTGCCATCCCAGGCCATTCCCAGGAGCACATCCTGCTCCGCCAGGGTTAAAAACTCCGTAGACGTGTAGATGCCCCGCCGAAAGGCCCGCCGGGCCAGCTCCAGGGCCCGCTTTTTTATGAGTTCATCATCTGTCTGCTGCATGCTCTCTCAAAACTCCCGTAACACCAATTCTGTCGCGCCCGCACCCCGGGCCTCCAGGCGCAGTATCCGGCTGTCCGCCCCATAGGTCTGCCAAATCATATCCCGCAGGGCAGTGCCCCGGCTGTAGCCATGGATGCAGCGGAGGCGGTAGACGCCCCGGCTGCGCCGCAGGGCCGCGTCAATGGCCACTTTCGCCTGGTATTGATTTTTCCCGTGGAGGTCCAGCTCCACAATCCCTGAAGGGCCCATACCGCAAGTTCCCTCCTGTACTTCTCTGCGGCTTACCGAAAGACCTCCCCCGCGCTGTCATAGACTTCCAGCCGGGTAAACGCCCCGAAGTCCGGCGCCAGTTCCGGCGCCAGCTGCCGCAGGGCACTGAGGAGCAGCTCCGGGCTCACAGTGGGCTCCTGGGCGGAGAGCAGCGCCTCCAGGTGCACTGCCCCTCCCTCCGGCTGAATCTGGACATCTGCAATCCCCGGGCGGATGTCCATCTCCCCCTGGCCCTTTTTCGTCCGCTTGGTAATCACCAGGCTGTCCCGGGCAAAAAAGGCCGCCAAATCCGCCGGCAGCGCAGCCGGCACCCCTTTGTCATATTCCAGCATCCCGGCTATCCGCAGCCACTTGAGCTCTTTGACTTTTCGCGCCGGCTCATAGACCTCCAGGACGCAAATTCCCTCGGGCATGACGGCGTTGAGCCGCTCCGGCAGCTCCGCGAGCGCCATATCCTCCCGGACCCGGAAGTCCATCAGCTCGCATTCGCTGCCGCAGCCCACGCTCAGGGGCAGCAGAATGGACAGCAACGCGTGGGGATTGAACCCCTCGGAATAGCGCAGCGGGATCCCTCCCCGGAGCAGGGCACGCTGCATGGTCCGCATCAAATCCAGGTGGGAGATATAGACGGCCCGCCCCGTTTTGGAAAAGCGCATTCGCAGTTTATCCATACCCAACGCCTCCTCTCTAAGCGTCGCACACGCCGCAGGCCAGCAGGTGGTTGGCCCCGCAGCCGGAGCACTGCTGCCGGCAGTCCGGGGAGAGCCGGGAGGCATAGCACTTTTCCCGCTCCTGCCACAGGAATTCCGGCTTCACGCCCATAGAAACCCGGCTCCAGGGGAGGATTTCCTCCTTTGTCCTGGGGCGGGTGGTGTAGAAGCCGATGTCCAGGCCGTTTTCCGCAAAGGCCTCCAGCCACCGCGCCAGGCTGAAACCCTCGCTCCAGGACTCCATCCGGCCGCCCTTGCGCCACACGCGCTCAATCACGGCCCCCATGCGCCGGTCCCCCCGGGAGAGGGCCGCCTCGATGCAGCTGGTATCCGGGTCGTGCCAGTTATAGGAGATGGCCTTGGCGGTCATGGTCTCCCGGAGGAGCTTCACCCGCCGCATATATTCGTCCATGGACACCTGCGCCTCCCACTGGAAGGGGCTGTGGGGCTTGGGGACGAAGCAGGAGGTGGACACGGTGATGCGCACCCCCCGGTTCTTCACCTGAGCATTCTCCTTCCAGCAGCGCAAAACCTTCATCGCCAGGTCCGCAATGCCCAGCACATCCTCATCTGTCTCTGTGGGCAGGCCCAGCATAAAATAGAGCTTGACGCCGTTCCAGCCCCCGGCGAAGGCCACCCGGCAGGACTCCAGCAAGTCTGCTTCCGTCACGTTCTTGTTGATGGCGTCCCGCAGCCGCTGGGAACCGGCCTCGGGGGCAAAGGTGAGCCCGCTGCGCCGCACCCGCTGAACCCGCTGCATAATGTCCATGGAGAAATTGTCCGCCCGGAGAGAGGGCAGGGACAGACTGATACTCCTGGGCTCGCAGTAGTCCAGGAGTCCGTCACACAGCGCGGCCAGCGGACGGTAGTCGCTGGTGCTGAGGGAGGACAATGTCACCTCCTGATAGCCCGTATTTTTCAGGCTCTCAATTCCCTGGGCGATGACCTTTTCCACAGAGCGCGCCCGCACCGGTCGGTAGGCGTACCCCGCCTGGCAGAAGCGGCAGCCGCGGATACAGCCCCGGAACAGCTCCAGCGTCACCCGGTCATGGACCACTTCGGTGGAGGGCACAATGGGGCTTGTTGGAAAATAACTGTTCTCAAAATCTTCTACAATTCGCTTCTCCACCCTTTCCGGCGCCCCCTCCAGGGGCGTCAGGGCGGCGAGGGTCCCGTCCGAATTGTATTCCGGCCGGTAGAGGGAGGGCACATAGACGCCGCCGATACCCGCCGCGGCGCGGAGAAAGGCCTCCTTGCTCCAGTCCTCCCGCAGGGCGGTTCGATAGAGCTCCAGGAGCTCTACGTCCATCTCCTCCCCTTCCCCAATGACCATCAAATCCAAAAAGTCGGCCAGGGGCTCCGGATTGCAGCAGCTTGTCCCGCCGGCAAAGATTAGGGGGCGCAGCCCCTTCCTGTCCCTGGCGTGGATTGGAATACCGGCCAAATCCAGCATGTTGAGCACATTGGTGTAGGCCATCTCATACCCCAGGGAAAAGGCCACCACGTCAAATTCCGAGACCGGGTCGCCGCTCTCCAGGGCGTAAAGGGGAATGCCCTGTGCGCGCATCTGTGCCTCCATATCCATCCAGGGGGCAAAGACCCGCTCACACCATACGCCGGGCATCTCATTGAAAATCCCATACAGGATTTTCATGCCCAGGTTGGACATGCCGATTTCATAGGTATCCGGGAAGCAAAAGGCCATGCGCAGCTCTACGTCCGCCTTGTCTTTCAGTATCTGGTTATACTCCCCGCCGGTGTACCGGGCCGGTTTCTGCACCTGGGGAAGAATTCGTTTCAGTCTGGCATCCATATAAGCACCTCAATCATTTCGTGCCTCTATTGTATACGAGGATTGGGGAAAAAACAAGCAAAAGCATTCCTTCTCCGCTCTCAGGCCACTCCTTCCGAGGGCACAGGACAGTGGCGAGAGAGCGCCGCGCACCCGCGGGAAAAGCGTATAACTTTCCTTTTCCCTATGCGAAAAATCCCCAACAGGACTATTCGCCCTCCTTCGCTGATGAAAGCGAGCGGCAATAGGCCATCTCCCGCAGCAGCTTGCCGCCGATAGTGTCCTCCAGTACCTGGCCATTGCATCGAAAGCCGGCCTTCTCATAAAAGGAGCGGGCGGCTCGGTTTTCCTCCAGCACCCACAAAACCACGTC
>CAZRNK010000182.1:0-4792 GCA_964601435.1 uncultured Oscillospiraceae bacterium
TTTTTTCTGATTTCTTTTAAAGAAATTTCTTGAAGGCGGTGGGGAGGGCATATTTTGTCTCCAGCTCCTCCGGTCCGGCCCAGACAAAGTCCGCCCCCAGGCGCCGGCAGCGGAGGCTGTAGCCCGTCATGAGCCACTCCACATGGGTGAAAATATGCTTTTTCCCCTGGGAAAAGAGTATTTCCTCCGGCTCCAGGCCCCAGGCGGCGGCCTGTTCCACCGCCTGGGTGTCTGTCAGGGTGCCGGGCACATTGGGCAGCTCCCAGAGGCCGGCCAGAAGTCCGCTCTCCCCCCGTTTCCGGAGGGCCAGCTCTCCGCCGGGCCCGTACAGGAGAAAGACGGTCAGCGCCTCCACCCGGCGGGGCGGCTTTTTCTCCAAAATGGGATAGCGGCTCTGGGTGCCGTGGGCATTTGCGGCGCAGAAGGAGTCTGCCGGACACGCCGCGCAGGCGGGGCGGCCCGGGGTGCAGACCGTGGCCCCCAGCTCCATGAGGGCCTGGGTAAATTCCCCGCAGCGGCCTACGGGATAGATGTCCGCCAGGGCGGCGGAAATTTCTTTTTTTACCGCCGGGCGGCTGACGCTCTCCGGGAGCTCGGTAAGCCGGGCGGCCACCCGGAGGACGTTCCCGTCCACAGCGGGGGTGCGCGCCCCAAAGCAGATGGAGGCGATGGCCCCGGCAGTATAGTCCCCAATGCCCGGCAGGGCCCGGATTGCGGCATAGTCCCGGGGGAATACGCCGCCATGGACGGCCATAATCTGCCGGGCTGTCTTCTGGAGATTTCGGGCCCGGCTGTAATAGCCCAGCCCTTCCCAGAGCTTGAGGAGCAATTCCTCCTCCGCCGCAGCCAGGGCTGCAATGGTGGGCAGCGCGGCCAGGAAACGGGCATAATACCCCTTCACCGTCTCCACCCGGGTCTGCTGGAGCATAATCTCCGAGAGCCAGACGTGATAGGGCTCCCGGTCTCTTCGCCAGGGCAGGTCCCGGGCATTTTTTTCATACCAGGGCAGGAGCGCCGCCGGCAGGTGTGCAAAGGTCTCTCTCATTCTGCTGCACCGGTCTCTTCTGCCTTTGCGGCGGTGATGGCCTTGGTCTTCCACTTCCCGGTGGCCAGGCGAATCATGTACAGGGAAGAGCCCAGGACAAAGTCAATGCCCATGGAGTACCAGACCGCCCGATAGCCGATGGCGGGCACGCCCGCCATCACATAGGCGATGAAGATGCGAAAAGCCAGAGTCAGGAAGGTAATCACTGTGGTGATGGACACGTCCCCCGCCCCCTGGAGCATGCCCCGGGAGGTAAAGAGCACCATGAGGAACACCAGCACCAGGGACATAAAGCGCAGCTGCTCCACCCCGATTTCCAGGGCCTCCCCGGTGCAGCCGAAGAGGGCCACCAGGTAGGGGGCAAAGGCATAGAGCACCACCCCCAGCAGGATGTTCATCCCGGCCCCCATGATAAGGGCGGAGACAAAGCCCTTTTTCACCCGTTCGATGTTTCCCGCCCCCATGTTCTGCCCGGCGAAGGCGGACATGCCGGCGTTGAAGGCGATGGCCGGGACGGTGGCGAAGCTCTCCACCCGGCTGCCCGCCGCCACGGCGGACATGGTGGTGCTGCCGAAGCTGTTAATCAGCCGCTGGATGCCCACAGAGCCCAGGCTGGAGACAATGCTCTGGAGGGTTACGGGGATGCCCATGCTCAGAATGGTTTTACACATCCGTCCGCTGAAGATAAACTCCTGCCGCTTCAGGGCAACTTCCGGCCGGCGGCGGTAGGTGTACATGGCGCTGGCGGCGGCAGAGGCCCCCTGGGCGATGACGGTGGCGATGGCCACCCCCGCTACGCCCCAGTGGAAAACGATGACAAAGAGCAAGTCCAGCACGATGTTCACCACCGAGGCAATCAGCAGAAAGAGCATGGTAGCCTTGGAATCCCCCACGGCCCGGAGGACGGCGGCGAAGGTATTGTAGAGGAACTGGAAGGTAAAGCCCAGGAAGTAGATACGCAGGTAGGTGACAGCGTAGTCCATGGCGTCATCGGGTACCCCCAGGACAACCGAGAGGAAGAAGGGGGTGGAAAACCAGCCCAAAATGGTAAAGACGACGCCCAGCCCCGTCAGGAGGATAAAGCCTGTGGCAATGGCGGCGCGCATTTCCTGCTGCTGCCGGGCACCGTAATACTGGGCGATAACAATGCCGCAGCCGGTGCTCAGGCCCGTGGAGACCGCCACCAGAACGGCGGAAAAGCTGAGGCTGGTGTTAATAGAGCCCAGGGCCACCTCGCTGACGAAGTTGCCCACCACAATGCCGTCCACCGTGGAGTAAAGGAGCTGAAGCAGCGTCCCGGCGATGATGGGCAGCGTGAAGAGGAGGATTTGTTTCCAGATAACCCCCCGGGTCAAATCGTTTCGGTTTTGGACGCTTTCTTTGCTCATAGCGCGGCCTCCTCTGCGGCTTTGTCCTCCTCCGCGTCGGGGAGGAAGGTCTGGGACTCATAGAGCTGGGCGTACAGCCCCCCCTGCTCCAGAAGCTGGGTGTGGGTGCCGTATTCTGCGATGGATGCGCCCTGGATTACGGCGATGTGGTCCGCGGCGTGGACCGTGGAGAGGCGGTGGGCGATGATGATGGTGGTGCGCCCCCGGCTCAGGGCGTCCAGAGAGGCCTGAATCCGGGCCTCGGTGACGCTGTCCAGGGCGCTGGTGGCCTCGTCCAGAATCAACACCGGCGGATTTTTCAGAAAGACCCGGGCAATGGAGATGCGCTGCTTCTGCCCGCCGGAGAGGAGGATGCCCCGCTCGCCCACATAGGTGTCATAGCCGTCTGGCATCTCCAGGATTTCGCTGTGGATTTCCGCCAGGATGGCGGCGCGGATGACTTCCTCATCGGTGGCGTCGGGGCGGCCATAGCGGATATTGTCCCGCACTGTCCCGGCGAAGAGGAACACATCCTGCTGGATGATGCCGATATTTTTCCGAAGGCTCTTCTGGGTCAGGGTGCGCACGTCATGCCCGTCGATGCACACGCTGCCCTCCGTCACGTCATAGAACCGGGGCAGGAGCTGGCAGAGGGTGGTCTTCCCGCCGCCGGAGGGTCCCACCACCGCCAGGCATTCCCCGGGGGCAATGTGGAGATTGATGTGGCGGAGGACGTCGCCGCCCCCCTCGTAGCGGAAGGTGACGTCCCGATAGTCGATTTCCCCCCGCACATCCTTGAGCTCCACCGCGTCGGGGGCGTCCTGGATGTCCGGCTCGGTGCGCATCAACTCCACGAACCGGGTGAAGCCCGCCATGCCTTGCATAAACTGCTCGACGAAGGCGGCCAGCTTCCGGATGGGGGTGATGAAGGTGGTGACATACAGCGAGAAGGTGAGCAAATCAATATAGTCCATCTGCCAGCGCATAATAAAGAATCCCCCGGCGGCGATGACCACCACCTGCAAAATGGCCATGGTGAACTCCATGCCGCTGTGAAAGACGGCCATGGCCTTGTAATAGCCCTGCTTGGAGCCCTTGAAGGCCTCGTTGCTCCGGCGAAACTTCCCCTTCTCTGCCCCCTCGTTGGCAAAGGCCTTGGCAGTGCGGATGCCGGAAATCCCACTCTCAATGTCCGCGTTGATGGCGGCGGTCTTGCGCTTTACCTCCAGGTTGGCGTTGCGCATCCGCCGGCGCTGAAAGACGGTAAAGAGGACAAAGACGGGGATGAGGAGAAACAAAAGCAGGGCCAGCTGCCACCGGACGGTGCACAGCACCACAAAGGCCCCCACAATGGTCACAACGGACATGAACAAATCCTCGGGGCCGTGGTGGGCCAGCTCCGTAATCTCAAAGAGGTCGGTGGTAATCCGGCTCATGAGGACGCCGGTGCGGTTTTTGTCGAAAAAGCTGAAGCTCAAGGTCTGGATATGGGTGAAGATGTCCTCGCGCATGTCCGCCTCGATATACACCCCCAGGAGATGGCCCCAGTAGGTGATGACATAGTACATAATGGAGCGGAGGACATAGGCTGCTACCAGCACTGCCATAATGATGAAGAAGACGCGGAACAGCCCCTCCGGCAGCAGGGTCTGCATGGAATAGCGGGTGATATAGGGAAAGGCCAAATCCGTGGCCGTTACCACCAGGGCGCAGACCATATCCAGCAAAAAGAGCTTCCAGTGGGGCTTGTAATAGGAAATAAACAAAATCAGGGGATGGCGGTGAAAATCTCTCTCTTTCTCCATGGCGCTTCTCTCCTCCCTTTTGAAAACCGCCTGTTCTTACCGGGCGGCGTAGCGGTCCCGCTGCGCCACAGCCAGGGCGTCGCAGCGGTTGTTATAGGGGTTGTCGGCGTGGCCCTTCACCCAATGGAAGGTGACGGTGTGCTGATTCAGGGCTGCGTCCAGTGCCTGCCACAAATCGGGGTTTTTCAGCGCCCCGTCTTTCCGGCGCCAGCCCTTGGCCTTCCAGCTCTTCAGCCAGCCCTTGTTCATGGCGTTTACGATATACTGGCTGTCGGTGTAGAGGTCCACCTGGCAGGGCTCCTTCAGGGCCTGGAGGGCGTTGATGACCCCCAGCAGCTCCATCCGGTTGTTGGTGGTGGCCGCCTCCCCGCCGGAGAGCTCCTTTTCCATGCCGTTATAGCGAAGAAGGACGCCCCAGCCCCCCGGTCCCGGGTTCCCGCTGCAGGCGCCGTCGGTATAGATTGTCACATGTTTCATAGCTGCTCCTTTTGTGTCCGGGCCAATGTGCTCTTTCCTTATTGTACCGTATCCGGCATGAAGATGCCAGCATTTTTTGCGTCTGGCAGAAAAAAGAT
>CAZRNK010000183.1:0-4717 GCA_964601435.1 uncultured Oscillospiraceae bacterium
CATAATCTTTTTAACCTTTTCTCAATGCGCAAAGGGGCCGGCAAAATGCCGGCCCTTAGTGTGTTTTTCGGTTGCACGCCCTGTTGGCCTGCTCACATCAAAGAGCGCTCGCGGCGGAGATACGTGCCCTGCCCGGTCCGCAGCACACGCCCCTTCTCTGCGCACAGCACGCCATGGAGGAACACAGCGCGGGGAAGGCCCTTCAGCGCCCACCCCTCCCAGGGGGAATAGTCACAGTGCATCACCTGGTTTTCAGCCCGGAGCACTGCCTCCGCACCGGTGTCCCAAATGACCAAATCCGCATCAGACCCCGAGGCAACGGCCCCCTTCCGGGGATAGAGTCCAAAGGCCCTGGCGGGATTTTCAGACAGCAGGCGCATAAATGCCAATGCCGTCAGGCGCCCCTTCCCAACCCCCTCTGTCCAGATGAGGGCCGGCCGGTGCTCAATTCCCGGCAGGCCATTGGGAATTTTGGAGAAATCCTGCCGGCCCAGCTCTTTTTGTCCGGAAAAGTTAAAAGAGCAGTGGTCAGTAGATATTATGTCAACTCCATTCCCCTCGACCGCTTTCCAAAGAGTATCCTGGTCTTTTTGACTGCGAATCGGGGGTGAGCAGACATATTTCGCCCCCTCAAATCCATTTCTTATGTAAACTTCATCCGTCAGTGTCAGATACTGCGGGCAGGTCTCCACCAGCACCTTCTGCCCCCGGGCGCGGGCCGCCTCGATAGCGGCCAGACCTTCCCGGGTGCTGAGATGAACTACCCAGGCCGGGGCCTCTGCCTCCGCCGCAAGGTCGAGGAAGCGGGCTACCGCCCTCCCCTCTACAGCATTGGGCCGGCTCTTGGGGTGGTTTTCCGGCCCGGTTTTCCCCGCCGCAAGCAGGGCACGGATGCCGGCATTCACTTCGTCTCCCAGCTCACAGTGGACACCCACAAAGCCGATGTCCCGGGTAGCACGAAGCAGCTCCCGGAGGTCGCCATCCGAGATGCGCAGGTTGTCATAGGCCATATAGGCTTTGAAGCTGGTGACCCCCTGCGCCGCCATCGTGGGGATTTCCGCCGCTGTGGCGGCGTTCCAGTCCGTCACGGCCATGTGAAAGCCATAGTCACAGCTGGCCGCGCCATCGGCCCGGCTGTGCCAGGTATCCAGTGCCGTCTGGAGGCTGCCGCCCCTGTCCTGGGTGGCAAAGTCCAGCACTGCTGTCGTCCCCCCTGCCAGGGCGGCTGCAGTCCCGCTGGCCCAGTCGTCCGCGGTCCAGGTAGCCCCGGCATCCATCCCCAGATGGGTGTGGGCGTCGATAAAGCCGGGAAACACCAGGCAGCCGGCGGCGTCATAGCGCTCCGCCTTCCCCAGCTCTCCGCCAATTTGTATAATTTTTCCCTTATCCACCCAGAGGTCTGCCTTTGTCAGGCCCTCCGGCGTCACCAGCGTCCCGTTGCAGATTCGCAGCATTGTACGCCCCTCCTATTCTTCCTCCCGGGGAAACAGGGCTGTCTGGCAAAAGTCTACACAGTCCACATAGCCCCGGTTGGTGAGCCGCAGCTCCGGAATACAGGCCAGGGAAATCAGCCCCAGGGTCATAAAGGGCGAGGGCAGCGTACAGCCGACCTCCCCCCAGGCCCGGGTCAGCGCCGCCACCCGCGCCGCCATCTCTTCCGCGCTCCGGTCGTCCATCAGCCCCGCAATGGGCAGCGGCACAAGCCCCAGCACCTTCCCGTCCGCCACGGCGCATAAGCCGCCGCCGCAGTCGATGAGGGTATTGGCCGCCAGGGCCATATCCGCATCGTTGGTCCCCACTACCAATAAATTATGGGCATCGTGGGCAACGGTCTGGGCCAGGGCCCCGCACCGAATCCCAAAGCCCTTTACAAAACCGGCGCCATGTTTCCCTGTAGCCTTATGCCGCTCAAAGACAAACACTTTCAGGACATCCATCTCTGTGTTCGCCTCTACCCGCCCCGCTGTCACGGGGAGGCGGAGCCTGCGCGCATAGGTGCCGGCCCGGGCGGGCATCACCTCTATAACCCGCGTATCCACCGTCTCTCCGGCCCAGTCCGGGGCAGGGACAGCGAAGGTCTCGGGCGTAATGCGCTCCCCTACATGCATCGTATCCGTTGCCCAGGCCGGGTAGGCGAAAGGCGCAAGGTCAAAGGTAACCCGGCCATTTTCCGCTACAATTTCCCCGTCAATCAGCACCCGGGTGACGCCCATGGTCTCCAGGCTGTCCAGGAATACGATGTCGGCGCACTTGCCGGGGGCAATGCTCCCCAGCTCATCCTCCATGTGGAAGCAGGTGGCTGTATTGATGGTAACCATCTGGATGGCGGTGATGGGGTCTATCTCCTCTTCCATGGCCCGGCGCAGGAGATAGTCCAAATGCCCTTTTTCCAGGAGGGTATGGGGATGGGTGTCATCCGTCACCAGGCAGGCAAAGCGGCTGTCTACTTTTTTGGCCGTAATGGCGCCGCAGACCGCGTGCAAATCCTGCCAGGCGCTCCCCTCCCGGAGCTGGGCATACATGCCCAGCCGCATTTTGGCCAGGGCGCTCTCCGCCGTGGTAGACTCATGGCAGCAGCGGATGCCGGCGGCCGCATAGGCTGAGAGGGGCGCCCCCACCTCCGGCGTGGACCAGTGGCCCGTAATTGTCTTATCCGCACGCAGGGTCTCCTCCAGCTCCTGCAATACGGCAGCATCCCCCTGCAGGACGCCCGGATAGTTCATCATTTCTCCAAGGCCTACTACAGCATCCCAGGTCATCATTTCCCGGATGTCCGCCGGGGTAACCGCCGCGCCGGTATCCTCAAAGCCGGGGACGGCGGGAACGCAGGAGGGGACCGTGACCATAGTCTTCAGCGGGCTCCGGGCGCTCTCCTCTATCATAAGGCGCACGCCTGCGGTGCCAAGGACATTGCAGATTTCATGGGGGTCCATGTAAATCCCTACCGTCCCGTGGGGAATGGCGGCCCGGGCGTACTCTCCAGCGCTGAGCATGGAGCTCTCTACATGCATATGCCCATCTAAAAAGCCCGGAGCGATATAAGCGCCCGATGCATCCAGAACCCTGGTATCCGGGCCGATGCAGCCATCCGCATCCCCCACCAGGGCAATGCGGCCGCAGGCAATGGCCACGTCAACATCCGCTTGTATCTCTCCGGTACACACATTGATTAACTTTGCATTTCGGATTACGGTTTCCGCCGGCATACGGCCCATGGCCACCGCAATCAGCTTCCCCTGCGCCTCCCACAGGGGCATACGGCAAAAATGGTTCAACATCTTCTTTTCCCTCCTTCACCATATTTTATTGCATTTTTGCGAATCGCCTTCCCTCCCGGTTCGTGCATAACTGAGTCTTTTCCGTCCATACAAATAAAAATTATATTTTTATAATTATACAACTTACCGGGCAAAAAGGCAATCATTTCCCTGACTTTTTCTATCCCCGAATTGTAGTCGTGACAGATGGCCTGCCTTATGCTATAGTAGCTGCAGCAGGATTACGGGATACATAGAGGAGGGCGCAAAAATGGCGCTTCAATTGGTAAAAAATATTCGGGAAAATCCGATGCTTAGAAAAAGTTTCTTCCATCTGGCACAGCAAACCTTTGATTTGGATTTCGCGCCATGGTACCGGCGCGGATTCTGGACGGACATGTATCGCCCCTATGCTTTTGCAGAAGGCGATACAGTGGCAGCCAATGCATCCATCAACCATATACACACCCTCTGGCAGGGTGCTCCGCGGCACTACATCCAAATCGGCACTGTCATGACGGCCCCTGCATACCGCGGCCGAGGACTCTCCCGCCGTCTCCTGGAGGAAATTCTCTCTGACTGGCAGGGAAAGTGCGACTGCATTTACCTCTACGCCAACGACAGTGTGCTGGACTTTTACCCCAAGTTTGGATTTGCGCCCGCTGCAGAGTATCAGTACAGTTGCACCGTATCCCCCTGTCCGGGGGACTTCGCCCCGCTGGATATGGATGTCCCCGAGCACCAGGCCCTGCTTCGGCGCTGCTATGAAATGTCCAATCCATATGCTGCCCTGCCTGTGCGCGGCAATTTTGGCCTGCTGATGTTTTACTGCGGAGGGCCGATGCGCAGCTGCGTCTGGTACTCTCCCGCACTGGACACCGTCTGCATAGCGGAGCAGACGGGCGGGATTCTCTCCTGCCTGGATATTTTCGGTCCCGGAAGCGTTCCTCTTGAATCGCTGCTGGCCAATCTCGTCCGGGGAGCGGCCTGCCAGGCACATCTGGGCTTTACCCCGAAAAATACAGCGGGATTTGACTGCGCCAAAATCAAAACGGAGGATGAAACCCTGTTCCTTCTGAAAGAAGGGGAAAATCTTTTTGCAGAAAATAAACTCATGTTCCCCATTCTTTCCCACGCTTGAATATTGAAAGCATCGCCGATTTGCACAAATCGGCGATGCCTTTTTCTCCTTGTATTTTCAAGGGTTTTATTTTATAATACAGGTAATAGTTAAAAATTTATCTATTTCTTTTTCCACCGGCAAATTGGGCACTCCTGAACAAATCATTACAAAAAAATTTCTTTGTTACGATTTTTTATTTGCATTATCCCGCGCATTATGGTATTGTGTACAAGTGCAACCCCCATAATTTTATGCAATTTGCACGAATCGTCTGGAACGTTTGGAATGTTTCAAGCAAAAAAAGGATTCGAGGAGTGAGTCAAAACATGATGGAAAA
>CAZRNK010000184.1:0-2901 GCA_964601435.1 uncultured Oscillospiraceae bacterium
CAGCCCTCACTATGTCTATTATATTTGTCTTGCGCCAATAGTACAAGCTGCTATCGAAGAGAGGTTTCTTTGATAGCTTTTTTTAATTCATCACTTGACATTGTGGCAAAGAGTTAATGTCTACGGACGAGCTGGCCGTGATGGACGGCGGCAAGTGCATTTTGCAGGTGCAAGGCGTCCGCCCCTTCTTCAGTGACAAGTATGACATCACCAAGCACCCGCAGTACAAATACCTTTCGGACAGCAACCCAAAGAACGCATTTAACGTGGCAAAGTATTTACGCCGCAGACTGACCGTCCGGTCGGACGATGTTTACGAATGCTGCGAGCTGGAAGCGCCAGCACCAGAAGTCCCGTCGGAATAGTGTCTGGTACAGATAGCGAAAACGTGCGGAAGGCCGCCCTTCCGCACGTTTCTGCCGCCGGCTATTTCAGCCGGAAATAGCAAGTATTCTTCCCGCTGCCCTCACGCTTCAGCTCACCGGAGGCCACCATTTTCCGTAAAGCCCCTTCAATGGAGCTGATGCTGAGTGCAGGGCAAAGCTCCCGGATGTCCTGTTTTGTGAACCGCCCGATTTTAAGCTGCGTCGCCCGGCGGACTGCTTCCAAGGCGGTCAGTTTGGGCTCTACCAGAGAACACCGCTCCTCAAAATCCTTATATGCGGCAAGGATCGTACCCAGCAGGTACTTGATGAAGGGCAGTTTATCCTCTGCCCCTTCATGCCAGCCAGTTTGGGACTGGCGGAGCGCATCGTAGTAGAGGTCCTTGTTTTTCGCAACCTTCGCTTCCAGGGAAACATACTTCCCCACATAAAAGCCGCTCCGGTAGAGAAGCAGTGTGGTGAGCAGACGGCTCATCCTGCCGTTTCCATCGTTAAAGGGGTGGATACACAGGAAATCGTGGATAAACACCGGGATCACGAGCAGTGGTTCCACTTCAAAATTTCCAATGACGCGGCTGTATTCTTCACAAATCCGATCCAAGGCCCCCGGCGTCTCAAAGGGGGCAAGCGGGGTGAACAGCGTCTCCGTATGCCCATCCGGGTAGGTGGCGCTGATATAGTTCTGGACATTCTTCGTCCTGCCGGCCAGAGGGTTGTTCATGTGGCTGTACAGGATTTTGTGCAGCTGCAAGATAAAATTCTGTGTAATCGGGATGGCGTCAAAGCTCTCGTGAATGAGGTTCAGCACATCCCGGTATCCGGCAATCTCCTGCTCATCCCGATTTCGCGGCGTTGTTTTTTCCTCAACAAGCTGCCGGATGCGGGTGCTGGTGGTGACAATCCCCTCAATGGCGTTGGATGCCTCGGTACTCTGGATTTTCGCAATCTCCACCAGCTTCTCCAGTTCCTCCGGGCGCTGCTTCAGATACAATTCCTGCTTGCCGGCTTCTTTGTAAATCGCCGCAACTAAGCCCAAAATATCAGAATCCCACTTCTGGGGTTTCAATGCGGAATAGTCAAACACTCTCATGTGCCCTTAGTCACCTCTACTTTCCCTTAAAGTATACCACAAAAAAAGGAAAAGGCAACATCAAACCGTTCAACCTGTTTATCCGGCCAGGGATTGCTTTCGCAGCTGTGTACCGAAAGCACCCTCCTGCGCCTGATGATACCCGCCGTCTGACCTGTTCAGACGGCGGCTTTTCTTTTTCACAATCTAATTAGTTTATGAATGGAGGCATCTCTATATGGAATTTTTCGGTTCTGCCATTGATACCCTGAAGGTCCTTGTCATTGCCCTGGGCGCTGGCCTGGGCGTGTGGGGCGTCATCAACCTTCTGGAAGGATATGGAAATGACAATCCAGGGGCCAAAAGCCAAGGCATGAAACAGCTCATGGCGGGCGGCGGTGTCGCGCTGATTGGGATGCAGCTCATCCCCCTGCTGGCGAACCTGTTCAGCTAAGGCGGGATAAGCGATGCTGAACATCCTCGACATAATCCAGGATTGGATCAAAGGAATCCTGAAGGATTGCATCATGGGCAATCTGAATGGGCTGTTTGACCAGATCAATGAACAGGTCGGGGACGTGGCGGCGAGCGTGGGGCAGACCCCGGCGGCATGGAACGCCGGGGTCTTTTCCATGATTCAAAGCCTGAGTGAAACGGTGATTGTGCCGATTGCCGGTATCATTATCACCTTTGTCCTGAGCTACGAGCTGATCAGCATGATTATCGAGAAAAACAACCTCCACGACTTTGACACCTTTAATATCTTCAAGTGGATATTCAAGGCGTTCGTGGCGGTCTATCTGGTCACGCACACCTTTGACATTACCATGGCAATCTTCGATGTGGCGCAGCACATCGTACAGCAGAGCGCCGGCGTTATCACTGGCAGCACCAGCGTGGACTTTGCCGCCGCCCTGGGCGACGTGGAAAGCCAACTGGAGGCGATGGGGATTGGCGAGCTGTTCGGCCTGCTGGTGGAAACCATGCTGTTGCGGATCACCGCCCCTATCCTGTCCCTGTGCATTATGCTGGTGCTGGTGGGGCGCATGGTGGAAATCTACATCTACTGCTCTGTCGGTGCAATCCCTCTGGCCACCATGACCAACCGGGAGTGGGGGCAGATGGGCAACAACTATCTGCGCGGCCTTGTAGCCCTTGGCCTGCAAGGATTTTTCATTATGATTTGCGTTGCAATCTACGCGGTCCTGATTGGGCAGATTGGCAGCGCAGGCAATCTGCACATCGCCATTTGGCAATGCGCCGGTTATACCGTATTGCTGTGCTTCTCACTGTTTAAGACCGGCGCGGTATCAAAGTCAATTCTGAACGCACATTAGAGGAGGGCACCAAAATGGATGAACAGAACACCACTACGACAACCGCGCTGGGGGTCAATGTGAAGGTCTATCCGGTCAAGGAACCGGCGGGAAGCCTTCTGGCCTTTGCCAG
>CAZRNK010000184.1:2911-4709 GCA_964601435.1 uncultured Oscillospiraceae bacterium
AGCGTCAACCTTGGCGGCTGCTTCGCGGTCAATGGCATCCGCATTATGGATACCCAAAAGGGAAAGTTTGTTGCCATGCCCGGACGGAAGGACAAGGAGGGCAATTATCACGATCTATGCTGCCCCACGACAAAGGAGATGCGGCGGGCCCTGAACGCCGCCATTCTGGAGGAATACCAGCGGGCGGTGGAGAAGCCGTCTGTGCGCGGCGCGCTCCAGGAGGCCGTAAAGGAGGCCGCCGAGCGCCCTGCTCCGGCCAAGGAGCGGCCGGCAGACAAGGGGGCGCGGTGATATGCCGCGTTTGGTCCCTGTCTCCCTGAAAGAAGCAAACGCTTTTGTGCAGGCGTATCACCGCCACCACCGGCCTGTTGTCGGTCACAAATTCTCCATTGGCTGTGAAGCGGGGGGACATCTGGTGGGCGTGGCCATTGTGGGGAGGCCGGTCAGCCGGCATCTGGACAATGGCCTGACGCTGGAAGTAACGCGGCTTTGTACTACGGGTGAGAAAAACGCTTGCAGTATGCTCTATGCGGCGGCGGCACGGGCGGCAAGGTCCATGGGCTACCAGAAAATCATCACCTATACGCTGGATACCGAGCATGGGTCCAGTATCCGGGCGGCTGGCTGGCGCTGTGCCGGCCCCGCCGGCGGCTTACGCTGGACAGGGGCGCGCTGCCCAACCACCGACCTGTACCCGCCGCAAATGAAGCAGAGATACGAAAAAATGTTACAAGGAGGCGATTTGATTGGACCAGGAAGCGCGTATGGGCCAGCTCTACGACAAGATGTCCGCAGAGCAGGCCAAGTACCGTGGATGGCTGTTGGAGCAGCCGCCGGAGGAGATTTTGAACCACGCCTATGAATATGCGGTGCGGGAGGACATCCTGCTGTGCATGGAGGAAGCGGAGCTTCGGCCGGAACAGGCGGAGGCCCTGCTGGCCTCTGCTTCCCCAATAGATGACGTGTTTCAGGTTTTCTCCAAGATTGAAACCTCGTACATGGATATTGTCCGGGAGAGCATCGAGATACAGGCAGACGCCTTGCTTCTTGCACAGCGGGAGCTGCCGGTGTACCGGCAGACGCCAAGCTACGCGCGGGGGCATGGGGAGCTGGAGCAGTACCGGGCATCACTCAAGGCCAACATTGCCTGCAAGGATGCCATCGAGGCGGCTATCCGGGAGAATTACAACGGTTCCCATTTGGATCGGCAGGCGTCCGCCCGCGTCCTGTCAGCTTTTGGCCCTGAGCGCACGTCCTTCGTGCTGGCAAACACTGTCCAGCTGAAAAATTTGGACGGGCGCTTTTCTCCCACAAACAAGGAATGGGCAGGCCGGTTCACGATACTGGATTCCGAGGAGCGGCGCTGCGGCTACTCTGTGGAGAGCCACCCGGACAAACTGGACGGCTTTATCAGGCAGGTCCGGGAGGCGCTGGAACCGGCACGGGAACAGCCCACACGGACAGGCGGCAAGCCCTCCATCCGGGCGCAGCTGGCGGCCAGCGCCGCCCAGGCTTCCCGGCCCACGCCGGAGGCCAGGGACAAGGGGGCGCGGTAAATGCCATTTGTCCCTGTCCCCAAGGACCTGACCAAAGTAAAGACCAAGGTGGCCTTCGGCCTGACCCGCCGGCAGCTGGTCTGCTTCGGCAGCGGCGCGCTGGTGGGCATCCCCACCTATCTGCTCACACGGGGCAGCATTGGCAACGATACAGCGGCACTGCTGATGATCGGGCTGATGCTGCCTTTTTTCCTGTTTGGCATCTACGAGAAGGATGGGCAGCCGCTGGAGAAGGTGCTGGG
>CAZRNK010000185.1:0-4681 GCA_964601435.1 uncultured Oscillospiraceae bacterium
GGGGGTGCTTGATACTTTTCTTTCTACAGCGAAAGAAAAGTATCCAAAAGAAGCGCCGCCAAAGGGCCCCGGCCACCAATGCCGGGCCCCTCTGGACACCCCCCTGTAAGTCCGGGCCTGATGCGGCCTGGCTGGGGGAAGTCATCTGATTTGTCTCCAGCGTCGATTTGCCGGGCCACAGGGCCCTGGACGTCAGCACAAGCTCCGCATCCCGCGCTTCCACACTTTCGTGTGAAAGCTTGGTCACTCCGCTGCGCTTCCTTCCCGATGCAAACCCACTGACGTTGGGCTTTGCATCGGTTGTTCTTATGCTGAATCTCAGAGGGGAATTTAGCACTAAGATTTTGCTTCGTCTAGGGCTTAAAGCCCGTCATTGGCTGCTGGAGTGCTTTCCAACCTTCTGCCATCGGCCCGAGGCTGGTGACTGGGACTTTCGAGGGGGGATTCCACAAGGGGGGGACGGCATTTTCAGCCGGCCACCCTTTGGCCTGTTCTTTTGGGAACTTTTCTTGCAGGAGCAAGAAAAGTTCCGCCCTCGTCCCCCCGCAGGGGAGGCCCTTTTGTATACTTTTGTAACAAAAGTATCGCCCCTGCGCCGTCGGCTGCGACGTAAAAGGCTTCTTTTACGAACTTTTCCCCCTGAGTTGCCGCCCAGGTTATATTTTTGTAAAATTTATCCCGCTTCCCGGCAAAAGTTTTTTCGACTTTGTAGCATTTGTATCTTGACATTTTCCGG
Source organism: uncultured Oscillospiraceae bacterium (assembly GCA_964601435.1). Taxonomy (GTDB): domain Bacteria; phylum Bacillota; class Clostridia; order Oscillospirales; family Oscillospiraceae; genus CAZRNK01. The sequence continues at coordinate 737 of CAZRNK010000185.1, forward strand.
GAAAAACTCTATACTTCTCTTATACTTTAAATGAGCAAAGTATAAAGGAGATTTTCGCTATGAAAAAGATGCTATGTTTGGCCCTGGCACTGATTCTCTGCCTGGGCATGACCGCCTGCAGCGGCGGCGACAGCAACACCACTGAGGCCCCCGAAGCCTCCGGGGAGACCTACGTCGTGGGTATCTCCCAGCTGGTCACCCATGACGCGCTGGACGCTGCCACCCAGGGCTTTAAGGACGCTTTGAATGACCTTCTGCCCGGCCAGGTGACCTTTGAGGAGCAGAACGCCGCCAATGACCCGGCCACCTGTTCTTCCATTGCCAACGGCTTCGTTTCCGCCGGCGTGGATTTGATTATGGCCAACGGCACTGCCGCCCTCCAGGCTGCGGCCTCCGCCACTGCCGACATCCCCATCCTGGGCACCTCTATCACGGAGTATGGCGTGGCCCTGGGCATTGACAACTTCTCCGGCACCGTGGGCGGGAACATCTCCGGCACCTCCGATTTGGCCCCCCTGGACCAGCAGGCCGCTATGATTCAGGAGTGGTATCCCGATGCAGAGACCATTGGTCTGGTCTACTGCTCTGCCGAGGCCAACAGCCAGTATCAGGTGGATACCGTCCAGGCTTACCTGGAGGAGATGGGCTATAGCTGCACCCAGTATCCCTTCTCGGACTCCAATGATGTGGCCTCTGTCGTCCAGAACGCCGCCAGCAACTGCGACGTCCTCTATGTCCCCACGGACAACACCGCTGCCTCCAACACCGGTATCATTGACAACATCTGCCGGGGCGTTGTGCCGGTCTTCGCTGGCGAGGAGGGCATCTGCGCCGGCTGCGGCGTGGCCACCCTGTCCATCAGCTACTATGACATCGGCTACCGCACCGGTGAAATGGCTGCCGCGATTCTGACCGGCGAGTCGGACATCTCCACCATGGCCATTGAGTACGCCCCTGAGTTCGTAAAGAAGTACAACGAGGCCATCTGCGCCGACCTGGGCATCACGCCCCCCGACGGCTATGAGCCCATCGAGACTGAATAAATCAGACCCTAATAAACCCCCAGCCCCATGCAGCGCCTTGCTGCATGGGGCTGGGGGTTTGTTGTATGTACTGTTTCACTCGGCGTGAATGGCATCCACGGGACAGTTTTCATAGCAGGTCCCGCACTGGATACAGGTTGTCTGGTCAATCTCAAAGTTATAGCCGTTGGCGCTGATACAGCCCACCGGGCAGCCAGCTTCGCAGCGGCCGCAGGTAATGCAGGCATCTGTAATGACATATTTCATGGTGCTCCCCCCTTTCACGGCCGGCCCAGAGCGGCGGCGTTCTCGCCCACAATACGCCCGGAATTGATGGAGTAGCCCAGGGCGGAGCCATGCAGGTGGTAGTCCACGCCCTGCCAGCCGCTGGTAATAACCCCCGCTGCATAGAGGCCGGGGATAGGCTTAAAGCCGGCATCCAGCACCTGCATTTTCTCGTTCACCCGGATGGGGCCGATGGTATCAATCAGGATGGGGCGGAATTTGATGGCGTAGAAGGGCGGCCTGCGCAGCGGCATAAGGAACTCCGGGTCCTTGGCAAAAAGGGCATCCCGTCCTGCGTCGCAGTAGCCGTTATATTCCTCGATGGTGTTTCGTAAAACCGCGCTGTCGGCGCCCATCCACTGGGCAATTTCCTCCAGAGAGTCGGCAATTTTTACCCATTTGTCCCCGGTCTCCGCCGCCTCAGCGCGAAACTGGGCCCGCACATCCGGGATGGGTAAATCCATACCGGCCGGGAAAGGCGAGTGGGTGGAGGTATACTCCATGATGTCTTCATCGAAAATCGCATAGCCGATTTTCCCCGGCTGCTGAACCAGGGCGTTGGTGCTCTCATTTTCCACCTTCGACTCGTCCTGGAAGCGCTGGCCCAGCCGGTTGACCCAGATGCAGCGGGGCTGGTGGGCCGCCCGGTTGGGTTTATTTTTCCCGCTGTCGCAGCTGTAGGCGTTCTCTTTGATGATGGTGCAGTAATCCGTCAGCGCGGCGCCGGCGCCCTTGGCCAGGGCAATGCCATCCCCGTCCAGGAGCACTGCATCGGTATAGTAGATATCGTCGTATTGGTCGGGGAAATAGTGATGGAGCAGGGCGGAATTGCCTGTAAAGCCGCCGGTGGTGATGGCCGCTGCCTGTGTCTCCACCGTAAAGTGCTCCCCTGCGGCGTTTTCTGCTGAGACAGCGCAGACTGCGCCCGCCTCATCCCGAGAAATGCCCGTCGCCCAAGTATTCAGGAGAATCGTGCCGCCCAGGGCCTTGATTTTCTCCGTCATGGCCCGGGTGGCCTGAATGAAATTCCCAAAAGGCAGCGGCCCGTTTACCATGTAGTTGGTAATCCCTCCGCCGGAATACGGAATGCCCAAATCCTGCTCCACCCAGTCAATGGTGGAGGCGCTCTTGTCAATAAACGCCCGGAGGATTTTCGGCTCCACACGGGTATAGTGGTGGAACTGCATCGACTCCGAGAACACCGCATCGCAGCTGATAACCGTCCCGGCCTCCTTTTGAAAGCGGGTCTCCGTGGCGAAAAGATGTCCCCCCGCCAGGGCGGAATTCCCTCCGGTAAGCCCCCGTTTTTCCAGGACCATCACCTTCTCCAGTCCGTTTTCCAGCGCCGTCAGGGCCGCAGCCAACCCTGCACCCCCGCCGCCAATGACCACCAAATCCATTTTTTCATACTGCATATGGAAAGAACCTCCTTCTCTTCTTCTAGAAGAAACAATACTTTTCTGTATTTAGGGGCTTTGTACAGCGCCCATTTTGACCGCTTTTTCCTCCTCCTTTTCTATTTTTTGTATAGTTTATATAGTTTTTATTGAAAACTCAAATACTTTTTTCATAATATGCCCATAGTATTCATACAATACCATCTTGACAGTTCCCCCCATCCCGCATCATAATGGGGGCGAGGAGGAATTTTTATGGAGTTGAAGCAGCTAAAATACTTTCAGGCTGTGGCGGAGGCCGGGAGCGTCACCCGGGCTTCAGAGCTGCTGCATATCACCCAGCCCAGCCTCAGCCTCTGCATCAAGCGGTTGGAGACGGATTTGGGCACTGCGCTTTTCGACAGGAAACGGGGAAAAATGCAGCTTACGCCTGCCGGCAGCGTCTTTTTGGAGCATGTGGATGCCGCCTTCGCCGCCCTCAGCAACGGCCGCGCCGCCGCTGCCCGGCTGGCGGACCGGCACAGGCACGAGCTCTCCTTTTCCAGCAACCTGCGCATTTTCCTCAATGCCGTCATCGCCGATTATCTCATGGCCCACGAGGATATCTCCGCCCACTTTCGCGTGGAGTCCGAGCCGCTGATTCAGGAACATCTGCTGAATTTTGAGGCGGAATTTGCCATCACGGATATGCCCCTGCCCAATGCCCGCCTGGACTGGGAACCGCTGCTGGAGACAGAATATTTTCTCCTGGTAAACCGGGAACATCCCCTTTCCGGCCGGACATCCGTCTCCATCACGGAGCTGCGGGAGGAAAAATTTATCTGCTGCGAGAGCAGCAACATCGCGGCCACGGAGGAAATCTGCCGCGCCGCCGGGTTTGCACCCAAGTTGTATTTCCAAGGGGACGACCCGGCTATGCGCACCGCCTTTTATCGGCGCAATACCGGCATCTCCTTCATCCCCGCCTATGCCCTCTGCTTTGGACCGGACGACGACAATATAGCCATTGTCCCCCTGTCCGATTGCCCCTTTAAAAACACCATCGGCATTGTCAAACGCAGGGATACGGTTTTGTCTCAGACGGCCCAGGATTTTTACGGCTACCTGTGCGCTTACTTCCGCACCCTCGCCGATGCGGTGGCAAAAAGCACCCAAACGCATCATGTATCCGCCCCTTTTGCGTAAGCCATAACGCGGGGCGGTTCCTGCGTTTCTTTTTTCAGCGAAAGAAACGAAAGCGA
>CAZRNK010000186.1:0-4674 GCA_964601435.1 uncultured Oscillospiraceae bacterium
CTCCGGCCAGGTTTCAAAGGTTTTGCCGGCTCCGGAGATGGCCTGATAGGTACACACCAGGATTTTCTCAATCCCATACTGGCGCAGGGGAGAGAGGGCGGGGACATAGCTCTGGATGGAGCAGTTGGACTTGACGGCAATGAAGCCGCGCTGGGTACCCAGATGCTTGCGCTGGGCCTCAATGACAGATAGATGCTCGGCGTTCACCTCGGGAATGACCATGGGGACATCCGGCGTCCAGCGGTGGGCGCTGTTGTTGGAGACTACCGGGCACTCGCTTTTGGCATAGGCCTCCTCCAGGGCGCGGATTTCCTCCTTCTTCATATCCACAGCAGAAAAGACAAAGTCTACATTGGCGCAAATTTCTGCCCGGTCATCTACAGCATTCTTGACAATAATGGATTTAGCATTCTCCGGCATTGGGGTCTCCAGGGCCCAGCGGCTGCCCACGGCATCGGCATAGGTTTTCCCGGCGCTCCGGGCGGACGCGGCAATTTCGGTGAGCTCAAACCAGGGATGCGCTGCCAGCAGCGTGACGAAGCGCTGGCCCACCATTCCGGTGCCTCCAATGACACCGACCTTGTACTTCTGCATAAGCCATCCATCCTTTCGTACCACAGTATGCGGCTGGGCAAGAGAAAAGACCCCCGCGACAAAATTCGCGAATTTACTTGAAAAGTAGCGGCACTGTGTACTATAATGTAAAAGAATATGTGAGAGGCAACCTTTTTTTGCCACCCTTTATCTATTTATATTATCACAGCGCGGCAAAACAGTCAATACAGCCGAAGCGAAAGGAAGAACCCAATGAATTGTACCGGCTTCAGCAGATTTTTGTCCATTTTGCTCGTTCTCGCCATTTTTGTGCCGGTGTTTATCGGAGCGGGGGCGGCGAGCGGATTGATTTATGTAAATAACGACCAGTCCACCCTGGACGGCGATTTGAGCGATGCTTATGCCATCGGAAGCGGGGGCAATATCGGCCTTGTAACCGGGGACGACGCCTACGCCATGACCGGCAGCGGGCTGGAGCAGATTTCCGGCGGGGGCGCGCCCTCTGGCGGCGGTGCCGTGGAGATTACGGGGAACGTGGCCATTGAGACCACAACGGTGAAGGTGGGGCTATACTATAGCTCGTCTGCCTTGTCCTCTGTCGATGTACAGAACTCCGTGGGCAGCGGTTTCCAGTTCGGTTACTATGACAGCAGCCGGAATTTCCATGCGGTGGGTAGCACTGGCGAGACGGCCCTGACCGTAGTGCGGGACATCAATGTCACGGTCTCGGCGGGCACTATTGGCTGCTACCACATCCTTCTGCCGGGGAGTTACAGCAGTTTTGAGGAGGCGCAGCGTGCCGCCAGCGCCTATTCCGATGGATTCCCGGCCTACTACAGCGGTAGCTATTATGCCCTTGTGGGTGCCTATGAGAGCCAGAGTGCGGCAGAGAGCGCCATTGCCTCCCGGGGGATTTCAGGCGAGGCCTACAGCGCCAGCAACCGCTGCGTGGTGGTGACAAAAACCGGTACCACAGACATACTTTTTGAATTTGACTATGGCACCACAGCCAGCCTGGCTCTCCGGCCCATCAGCGGCTCGGAAAAGGCCATTACATATCTCCGGGGCAGCCGGTATTACGGGGACTTTGAATTCTTCCGCTATAACGGCGGGGACATGCATGTTATCAATGTTCTGGATATTGAGGACTATGTGAAAGGCGTGCTCCCCTATGAAATGAGCGCATCCTGGCCCATCGAGGCCCTGAAGGCCCAGGCCTGCAGTGCCCGGACCTATATGGCCATGGGGATTGGACGGCGCTCCAGCCTGGGCTTTGACCTGTATAACACGGCCTCCGACCAGGTATACCGCGGCCTGGGGAGCGCCAGCGCCAATTCCGACGCGGCTGTGGATGCCACAGCGGGGCTGTACATAACCTATAACGGGGCCCTGGCCCAGACCTATTATTTTGCCGCCGACGGCGGGGCTACGGAGAATTCAGAAAATGTCTGGTCTGCCGCAGTGCCCTATCTCCGGGGCGTGATTGACCCCTATGAGGCGGACATTGAGTTCTATTGCAAGAGCTGGAGCAAGACCCTGACAACGGCCCAGGTGAGCAGCCTGTTCTCCGGCTATGGGCTGGGGACAGTCTCGTCCATCTCTCTGACGTATACCGATGTGGGCAATGTGCGGGCCGTGACAGTGCAGGATACCAGCGGACGGAGCTATACCTTCAGCAATACCAGCTCCTATGGCGTTACCCGCTTTTTGTCCGCGCTGGGCTTTACCTATACCAGCTACCACTTTGACGTGACCTATGATGCTGCCAGCGACAGCTACACCATTGCCGGCGGCGGCAGCGGGCACAATGTTGGCATGAGCCAGTGGGGGGCCTATTCCATGGCGCTGGTACACGGGAAAAATTATCGGGAGATTTTGGGCTTCTATTTCAACGGCGTCAGTCTCTCCACAGGAGTGGTTTCATAAACATGAATAAGCGGGATTTTTACTTTGATTTGCCCGAAGAGCTGATTGCCCAGACGCCAATCGAAAGGCGGGATTCTTCCCGCCTTTTGTGTCTGGACAAGCAGACGGGGGAGATGGCCCACGGGCATTTCTATGACTTGCCCCAATACCTGCGGGCCGGGGACTGCCTGGTGCTCAATGATTCCCGGGTTTTGCCCGCCCGGCTCCTGGGCAACCGGGTGCCCACTGGCGGCGCCTGTGAGGTGCTGCTTTTGACGGACAAGGGCGCCGATACCTGGGAGTGCCTGGTGCGGCCGGGGCGGAAGCTGCGCCGGGGCGCGCGCGTTTCCTTTGGCGACGGGGCCCTGCAGGCGGAAATCGTGGAGGAGCTCCCCGATGGGAACCGCCTCGTTCATTTCACCTACCGGGGAATTTTCCTGGAGATTTTGGAGCGCCTGGGAAAAATGCCGCTGCCGCCTTATATCAAGGAGGAGCTCTCCGACGCAGAGCGCTATCAGACGGTATATGCCAAGGCACTTGGGAGCGCGGCCGCCCCGACGGCGGGCCTCCATTTTACCCCTGAACTCCTGGAGAAAATTCAGGAAATGGGGGTAAGGGTCTGTTATCTCACCCTCCATGTTGGCCTGGGGACCTTCCGGCCTGTAAAAGAGGAGGAAATTACAGACCATAAAATGCACGCGGAATATTGCATCGTGCCGCCGGAGACGGCACGGGCCGTCACAGAGACCAAGGCGGCGGGCGGCCGGGTTGTGGCTGTGGGGACCACCTCCTGTAGGACCCTGGAGAGCTTTGCCTCCCCGGACGGGACCCTGGCGCCGCAGAGCGGCTGGACAGATATTTTTATTTATCCGGGTTACAACTTCCGGTGTGTGGATGCCCTGGTGACCAACTTCCACCTCCCGGAGAGTACCCTGATTATGCTGGTGTCCACGCTGGTGGGCCGGGAGCGGATTTTGCAGGCCTATAAGACCGCTGTGGAGATGGGCTACCGCTTCTTTTCCTTTGGGGATGCCATGTTTATTCACTAGTGAAAAAGAAGACAGTTGACAGCTAGAAGCGGAGGCCCAGTGGCCGGGCGGAAGATGGGAGACAGCACAGATGTATAACCCTCAGCTGGATACCTTTCTCTGTGTAGTGGAGTCAGGCAGCTTTAACAAAGCGGCGGAAAAGCTCTATATCACCCCGCCGGCGGTGATTAAACAAATGAATCTCCTGGAGGAGAGCCTGGACCTGTAGCTCTTTGTTCGCACCCACCGGGGGCTTGTGCTGACCAAGGCGGGGCAGTCCCTGTATCAGGATGCCAAATATATCATCCAATACTGTAAGGACTCCGTGACCCGAGCCCGCAACGCCATGCAGGAGAGCGGCAGTGTGATTCGCATCGGCACCTCACCCATGACGCCGGCACAGGTACTGGTGGATTTATGGCCCCGGGTACAGCCCCTCTGCCCGGATGTGAAATTTCAAATGATTCCCTTTGAGAATACGCCGGAGAACGCCAGGGAAATATTGGCGAACCTGGGCCAGAATATTGATGTGGTAGCCGGCATTTTTGACGAAACCATGCTGAACTTGCGCCAGTGTGCGGGGCTGGAGCTCTCCCGGGAACCGATTTGCTGTGCGGTCTCCATTCACCACCGTCTGGCCGGGAAGGAGCGCCTCACGGTGCAGGATTTGTACGGGGAGAACCTGATGCTGATGCGCCGGGGCTGGAGCCATTATGTGGATTTGCTCCGGGATGATTTATGGAAAAACCACCCGGAAATTCATATTATAGATTTTGATTTCTATGATTTGGACGCCTTTAATCAATGTGAAAACAACAACTGCGTCCTGATGGCCATTGAGAATTGGCGCTATGTCCACCCGCTATTGAAAATCCTCCCGGTGGATTGGTGCTATACCATCCCCTTTGGCCTGCTCCACGCCCCGGAGCCCTCGGATACAGTCCGGCAGTTCCTGGAGGCCGTGGCGGAGGTATCCCAATTGGGGGGAGAAAAGGCTATATACCCCGGGGTATAAACAGCATAACGAAACGAGACTTCCAATGAAGTCTCGTTTTTTCTATAATAGGCATCGAAGTTATTAAAAGTATACCCACGAGGGAATTTATTCAATGGAAAAAGGAGAATTGTCATGAAAAAATTTTTTGCATTGCTTTTGACCTTTGCCCTTTTGTCCGGCCTTGCGGCC
>CAZRNK010000187.1:0-3097 GCA_964601435.1 uncultured Oscillospiraceae bacterium
CTGACCTTGATTTCGCTGGTGGAAATCATCTGGATGTTGATTTTTGCGTCGTAGAGGGCCTCGAACATCAGCGAGGCAATCCCGGAGGAGCGAATCATTCCCGCGCCCACGATGCTCACCTTGCAGACGTTGGTCTCCACGCTGATGTGGTCGAACCCAATGCTCTCCTGGTGGGCCTCCAGGGCCTCCCGGGCGCTCTCCATGTCATCCTTGGCCACGGTAAAGCTGATATCCTGGGTGTTGTTGGTGCCATAGGACTGGAGGATGATGTCCACGTTCACTTTGGCGTTGGCCAGGGCCCGGAACACCTTGAAGGCCACGCCGGGCTCGTCGGGCAGGCCCACCACCGCGATGCGGGCCACGTTGCTGTCCTTGGCAATTCCACTAATCTTCATCTGCTCCACTTGTTTTACAACCTCCTTGACTTTTGTGCCCGGCGCCCGGACATAGCTGGACAGGACTTCCAGCTCTACCCCATAGCGCTTCGCCATTTCCACGCTGCGGTTGTGCAGCACCTGGGCGCCAAGGGAGGCCAGCTCCAGCATCTCGTCGTATGTAATTTCCTCTAATTTTTTTGCCCCCGGCACTTTTCGGGGGTCGGCGGTATATACGCCCTCCACGTCGGTATAAATCTGGCAGCGGTCCGCGTGGAGGGTGGCGGCGATGGCCACCGCCGTGGTGTCGGAGCCGCCCCGGCCCAGGGTGGTGATGTCGTCGGTTTTGTTAATCCCCTGGAAACCGGCCACCAGGACAATCCGCCGCTTATCCAGCTCCTGGCGCATCCGCTCATTGGAGACCCAGTTGATGCGGGCCGCGCCGTAGGTGGAGTCGGTGTGCATCCCAATCTGCCAGCCGGTGAGGCTCACCACCGGCAGGCCCATCTTCTCCAGGGCCATGGCCATCAGGGCAATGGAGGCCTGCTCCCCGGTGGAGAGGAGCACATCCAGCTCCCGCTTGGAGGGGCGGGGGTTAATCTCCGCCGCCTTTTCCAGCAGCTCGTCGGTGGTGTCCCCCTGGGCGGAGAGGACCACCACGACATCGTGGCCCTCTACGTAGGTGTCGGCGATGATCCCGGCCACCCGGTTGATTTTCTGGGCGTCGGCCACGGAACTGCCGCCAAATTTCTGTACAATCAGCATATATATTTACCTCTGCAAATGAATTTTCCGCTAACAAAAATGCGTCCGGCACTTCAGTATATTCACGGCCGCGAAAAAAGGGTCAGGCGCCCTCTGGGCGCGTTGGCATTTTCAAACAGTGCTAATCCAGAACCCGGAACATGGAGCGGATGTCCAGCTTTTCCGCCATGCGGCGGAGGGTGTTGCCGTCCAGGGGGGCGGTAATGAAGGCCCGCTCGCGCTTGCCGGCTCCGGTGTCGCCGATGAGCTCAACGCCGTCCAGCGCGCCCCGGACAGCTGCCAGGGTGGCCCCGGTGCGGATATACCACCGGCTCACCAGGGCGCCGGGGTCGGTGACATAGCCGGGGTAGCCCTCGTCCCAGTCCAGATACTTCCGGGCGTTAAAGTGCTTGACCGCGTCGATTACGTCGGCCACCACGGCGCTGGCCGTGGGCCGGCGGCCCGCCCCGGCGCCGTAGAACATGCACTCGCCCAGGGCGTTGCCATAGACCACAATGCCGTTCATGACCCCATCTACATTGGACAGCAGGCTGTTGCGGTGGAGGAGGTGGGGGGCCACATAGGCGGTGGCGTGGTTTTCACCTGTGCGCAGGGCCCGGCCCAGGAGCTTGATTTTATAGTTGATTTTCTGGGCGAAGGCCACATCCGCCGCTGTGACGCCGGTGATGCCCTCTGTGGGCACCTCGGCGGGGTCCACATGGCGGCCGAAGCACAAATCCGCCAAGATGCAGATTTTCCGGCAGGCGTCGAAGCCCTCAATGTCGGCGGTGGGGTCCGCCTCTGCATAGCCCTTCTCCTGGGCGGCCCGGAGGGCGTCGTCGAAGGTGGCGCCGCATTGAATCATCTCGGTGAGAATATAATTGGTAGTGCCGTTTAAAATGCCGTAGATTTCGTCAATCTCGTTGGCGGCCAGGCACTGGGTAATGGGCCGGATGATGGGAATCCCGCCCCCCACGCTGGCCTCGAAGAGATAGTTTAAATTTTTCTCTTTGGCGATGGCGATGAGCTCGTGGCCGTGGGTGGCGACCAGCTCCTTGTTGGCGGTGACCACGCTCTTGCCCGCCAGCAGGGCCCGGCGGGTATAGTCATAGGCGCTGCCCACGCCGCCGATGGTCTCCACCACAATCCGGACCTCCGGGTCCGACTCGATGATGGAGAAATCCTGGATGATTTTGTCTGCATAGGGGCTCTCCGGCATGGGGCGCCGGGTCAGGATGTACTTGACGGAGATTTCCTCCGCGGCGTTATGGGCGATGCTGACGGCGTTTTCCTCCAAAACCTCCAGCACGCCGCCGCCCACTACGCCATAGCCCATTACAGCAATTTTGACCATGTATGTTGCTCCTTTATCTCCTTTGGGTGCCGGGGTATCTACCCGGCCATCATTTCAATCCGAATCACCCCGTCTATTTCGCCGATGCGCGCCAACAGCGCGTCGGTGGACAGCGCCATGCCGGCCGTCTCTGCGGAGATGGTAACGGCCGCAGTGCCGTTTACGGGGATGCTCTGGTTAATGGTGAGTATATTTGCGCCGGTATTGGCAAAAATAGCAAGGACAGAGGACAGCACGCCCATCTTGTGCCGCAGCAGGACATAGAAGGTGAGAATCTGCCCATGCGTCCTGTCCTGAAAGGGAGAGATGGCGTCCTTATATTTATAGAAGGCGGTCCGGCTGATGCCGGCAGCGGCGGCGGCCTCCGCCACAGTGGCGGCCTCGCCGGCTTCCAGCAGCTCCTTGGCCCGGAGGACTTTCAGAAAGACCTCCGGCAGCATGTCGCCCCGCACCAGGTAGTACGTGGATTTCTTCTCGGTGGGCATGGCGTTTGTCCTCCACTCGCGGGCATTTGTTCGCGTATGACGCAAACATCTTACCACACCGGGCCAGGTTTCGCAACCCGTCATTTTCGTAGAAAAACCGGCAAAGGAGGGGGATTTCTTTGTACACAAAGCCTTCGCGC
>CAZRNK010000187.1:3197-4638 GCA_964601435.1 uncultured Oscillospiraceae bacterium
GGCCCGGCTGGAGGCCTGGGCCTGGAATTTCGTAAGCGGAAATGACGGCCTGGGCGCCTGGCTCTCCGCAGCTCTGGAGGCCCTGACCGGGGAACTGGAGGCGCTACCGGTCTGGTTTTCCGGGAAGCTGCTGGCCCTTGCCTCCGGATTTGCGGGCAGTGTGCCCGATGTTCTCTTTTTTGCCTTTACAGCGGCGGTGGGGACCTATTTGGCCTCCGCCTCCTATCCGGCCCTGTGCCGGTTTTTCCTGGCGCAGCTCCCGGAGGCCTGGCAGGAAAAAAGCCGCCGGCTCTGGCATAGCCTGCGGAATTCTGTGGGCCGCTATTTTCGGGTGCAGCTCATTTTGATGGGCGTTGTGTTTGCCCTGCTCACGGCGGCCTTCTGCATGCTGGGGGTGCGCTATGCCGTGGCCATTGCCGCGGTCACGGCGGCCATTGATGCGCTGCCGGTGTTTGGCTCGGGGCTTGTATTGCTCCCCTGGGCGGCCTTTTCCCTGCTGACTGGGGACTTTCCCCTGGGAATCGGCCTGGCGCTGGCCTATGGGGCGGTGACGGTGGTGCGCAACTGCCTCCAGGTCAAGCTCCTGGGCACCCAGCTGGGCCTCCACCCCCTGGCCAGCCTGCTGGCGGTGTATGTGGGCTGGCGCGCCATGGGGGTGTGGGGAATGGTTGTGCTGCCCATTGCCGCCGTTACAGTCCAACAGCTCAATGATGAAGGAGTTATCCATCTGTGGAAAAGCACGCGAGTTCCAGAAGCGACCAGATAAAATATACCCTCTCCGGGGCCTGTGCCGGCCTTGTCAACGGCTTTTTCGGCGGGGGCGGCGGGATGCTTCTGATTCCCCTGCTGACGCGATGGGCAAAGATGGAGGAACGGCGGGCCTTTGCCACCTGCGTGTGTATCATTGCGCCCCTGTGCGCCCTGTCGGCGGCAATCTATTTCTTCCGGGGCGGGCTGGACTTTGCCGCGGCGGCCCCCTATCTGGCCGGCGGCCTCCTGGGGGGCATCGTCGCCGGAAAGACCTTTCAGAAGATTCCGACCGGGCTGCTGCGGAAGGCTCTGGCGATTTTGATTTTATACGGAGGGGTGAAGGCACTGTTTTGGAGCTAATCTTCGCCTTTGCTGCAGGGGCGGCCACCGGCGTCCTCTCCGGCTATGGCGTGGGGGGCGGCACGCTGCTGCTTTTGTATCTTACGACCCTGGCCGGTGTGGACCAGACAGCGGCCCAGGGCATCAACCTGCTCTATTTCCTGCCCTGCTCTGCGGCGGCCCTGTTTTCCCATATCAAAAACGGTCTGGTAGACGGCCGCGCCGCCCTCTTGGGGGCGCTGGCGGGGGGTGTGTGCACCATCCTGGGGGCGCTGCTGGCCACGGCGCTGGATACCGCGCTGCTGCACAAGCTCTTCGGCGCCTTTCTGCTGTGCGTCGGCGTATCGGAGCT
>CAZRNK010000188.1:0-4622 GCA_964601435.1 uncultured Oscillospiraceae bacterium
TTTGGCAATCTCCTATGCCAGCCCCGTACGGGCGTATACCATGCTGTTTAATACCGAGGTGTACCCCACCAGCGAGGTGGAGTTCCGGCAGGCCCTGTGCTATGCCATTGACAAGGAGCTGATTGCCCAGGTCTCCGAGGTGGAGGGCAACTATGAGGTCACCAACAGCTTTTATGCCTCCGTCTGGGGCGACAAGCCCGAGGATATTGCCTCCTACAGCTATGACCCGGAGAAGGCGCGGGAGCTGCTGGCGGAAATCGGCATTGACAGCTATAACCTGGGGACCATCACCATCGAGTCCCAGCACCAGGACATGATGGAGGTTATCCAGCAGAACCTGGCAGACATCGGCATTACCTTTGAAATCACCATGGCGGACTCTGTGGCCCACAGGCAGGAGATTAGCAACGGCGACTTTATCGTCGGCATTACGGCTGCAACGGACGTGAATGTCTCGCCGGTGTGGACCTTCTACTCTTACTTTGACAGCTCTATGAGCTACTGCCGCTATCAGAGCGAGGAGCTGGACGCCCTCTCCGAGACCATCTACTATGATACGGACCAGGAGGCTGTGGAGGCCGCCAAGGCTGAGGTCATGAAAATCGCCACCGATGAGGCGCTGTACAACATGATTTATCTCAAAGGCTCGATTTTTGCCCATCAGGCGGGCCTGGTCACCGACATGAGCGACAACCGCAACCGCCACTTTGAGAATTTCTACTGGGAGTAAACTGAACTATGACGACACAGGAATTAATGGATATCGCCATTGCGCGAGCAGGCTTGAAGGAGGCGCCGCCGGACTCCATCATCATGGTGGAGGGCGACAACATCCACCGGATTCTGGCGGGCATCGATATGGGCTCCCCCGAGGTGGCGGTGGCCGCCTGGAAGGGGTATGACTGCGTCGCTCGCCACCATCCCCAGGATGTGGTGATGGTTACGCTGGGCACCATGGAGCGGGACGCCCATGTGGAGCACATGGTGCAGTTTGGCGTGGACAGGGAAAAGGCCATGGAAATCTGGGGCGGCCGTCCGGAAAAGACTTTCCAGGAGCTGAGCGTGGTCAACTACGGCATGGTTTCCAGCATGGCGCGGCTTTTGAACATGCCGAGCCTCAATGTCCATCTCCCGGCCGACCTCATTGTCCAGGGGGAGCTGCAGGCGCGTTTTGACGCCCTCGCCGCGAAAAATCCCGACCTGACTGTGGGGGACATCCTCGACAGCATGATGGAAATCCGCGAGTATAATGCGACGCCCCAGGGCCCCTCCATTTGGGTTGGCAGCAGAAATGCCCCGGCGGGGAAAATCATGGTCTCCATGGCGGGGGGCTGCTCCCCATGCCTGGAGGAGTACCTGGCGTGCATTGACGCGGGGGTGAATACGTTCGTCGTCATGCATATGCCTATGGACACCAAGAAGGCCCTGGTTGAGGACGGCCGGTGCAATGCCATTATCGGCGGGCACATGGCCTCGGATTCCTATGGGTTCAACCGGATTTTGGACGCCTGGGAAGCGCATGGAATGATTGTAGACCGCTACGGCGGGATTGTACACTGAGGATAACTGCCTGTGTGAAATTTTTCCCACAGGCAGTTTTTAAGGAGATTGATTATGTACCCGATTGCAGAACTCATCATGGAAGACGGCAGAAAAATGCACATCGAGCTGTATCCCGATGCCGCGCCCAACACGGTCGCCAGCTTTGCCGCCCTGTGCCGCGAAGGCTTCTTTGACGGCCTGACCTTTCACCGGGTGGTAAAGGACTATATTATCCAGTCCGGCGCCCCCAACGGGAGCTGCGGCGGCAATAAGGCCCCCTTCTTTATCCGGGGGGAATTTTCTACAAACGGATTTGACAACCCGCTCAAGCACACCCGGGGCACCATCTCCATGGCGAGAAGGCTTGAGAATGACTCGGCGTCCACGCAAATCTTTCTTGTCCATCAGGACGCCCCCCCGCCTGGACGGGAAGTATGCGGCCTTCGGCCGGCTGTGCGACGAGGAGAGCTTTGCTGTGCTCGACGAGATTGCCTCGGTGGAGACCATGCCTCCGGAAAAGGAGAACAGGCCGCTGGTGCCCCAGGTGATTCGAAGCATTCGCATCAACGCCAACGGCTGGGATATACCGGAGCCGGAGCGCCTGAAAGGAGAGGAATAAACATGCTCAGCTGCTATGAACGCACGCTGCAGGAGTTGAAAAAAGAGGGGATTGATGCCCTCGTCACGTACAAACCCGAGAACACCCGGTATTTTACCGGCTTTCACTCCATTTCCCGCATCGACGGCCACGCCGTTGTGGATGATAGTGGAATCACGCTGTTTGTCAACCCCGTGAACGAGGAGCTGGCCAGGGCAGAGACTGTGCCCGGTGTGGAAATCCACGTCATGGCATATATGGACACGCTGGGGAAGTACATCGCCCCCCGGGGCTACACAAAGGTCGCCATTGAGGAAAATTATCTGACGGTGCAGGAGCTGGACGGCCTGAAGGCGGCCATGCCCGAGTGCGCGTTTGTATATGGAAGCGCCGTCATCAATGAGGTCCGCCATACCAAGGAGCCCGAGCGGATGCAGGATTTCCGCAAGGCCTGCGCCATTACGGACCAAATCTGGCAGTATCTCCTCACCTATATCCGCCCAGGCGTAAGCGAGAAGGATATTGAAGAGGTGATTGCGAAAAAGACGCGGGAATTTGGCGCGGAGGGCGAATATTTTACCCCCATTGTCGTTTCCGGCGAGCGCACCAGCCAGCCCCACGGCCAGCCCACAGAGCGCGTGCTGGAGAAGGGCGACTTTGTGACGGTGGACATGGGCGTATATTATAACGGCTGCCAGAGCGACTTTACCCGCACCGTAGTCCTTGGAAAAGCCACGGAGAAGCAGCGGGATGTATACGAGACTGTGCGAAAGGCGCAGGCCGCGGCCCTGGCGGGCATCCGGCCCGGCATGATGGGCAAGGACGCGGACAAGATTGCCCGGGATGTGATTGAGGCCGCCGGGTACGGCGAATATTTTATCCACGGCCTTGGCCACGGCCTGGACGACGGGTTCCGGGTCTCCCAGGTGGATAAGCTCAACATCCGCCTCCGGGAGAATATGCTCTTTACAGTGGAGCCGGGCATTTATATTCCCGGATTTGGCGGCGTCCGCATTGAGGACACCGTTCTCCTGACGGAGAACGGCTGCGAGAGCCTGTACACCTCCTCCAAAGAGCTTGTGGAAATTCCCTGCTGACCGGCCGCTTTGGGATTGGAGAGCGCGATGAACAGGGAAATGCTCAGGGAATACGCCCGGCTGATGGTCCGCACCGGGGCCAATGTCCAGCCGGGACAGGATGTGCTTATCTATGCCGAGGTCACAGATGCATATTTTGCAAATCTGGTGGCCGAGGAGGCGTATCAGGCGGGCGCAGCCCGCGTCCAGATGGAGTGGAGCTCAGAGGAATTTACCAGGCTCTCCTATACCTATGAGACGGTGGAGACTCTGAGTGAAATCCCGCGGTGGAAAGAGGAGAAAATGCAGTGGCGCGCAGCGCGGCTCCCCGCGGCAATCCATATCATGTCCAAAGACCCGGACGGCCTGAAGGGGATTGACCAGGAAAAGTATTTCACAGTCAATAAACTGACCGGCCCCACCATGAAGAAATACAGGGACATGATGGACAATCAGTACCAGTGGACCATTGCGGGGATTCCGGGTAAGGCGTGGGCCAGAAAAGTATTTCCCGGACTGGGCGAGGACGAGGCCGTCGTGGCGCTTTGGGAGGCAATCTTGGACGTCACAAGGGTCCGGGGCGATGCCGTCCGAAACTGGGCGGAGCACAACGCCCGGCTCCAGGAGAAAACGAAGTGGCTCAACAGCCTGAAAATCAAGACGCTCCACTATACATCCGCAAACGGCACCGACTTCACCGTGGACATTGACAGCCGCCTGGACTTCCTGGCCGGCGGGGAGTATACAACTGCGGGGGTGTATTACATGCCCAATATGCCCACGGAGGAGTGCTTTACCAGCCCAATCAAGGAGTCAGCAGAGGGCGTAGTGATGGCCACAAAGCCCCTCTCCCTGTATGGGTTCCTCATCGACCATTTCGGTTTCCGGTTTGCCGGGGGCCGGGTTGTGGAAATCCTGGCAGAGGACGCGGACACCCGCGGCGCCCTGGAAAAACTGCTTGCAACCGACGAGGGGGCGTGCATGCTGGGCGAGGTGGCCCTGGTGCCCTATGACTCGCCGGTAAACAAAACCGGCCTGCTGTTCTATAATTCCCTGTATGATGAGAACGCCTGCTGCCATCTGGCCCTGGGGCGGGGCTTTACGGAATGCATCCACGGATACATGGACATGACGGAGGCGGAGATAGGCGCAGTTGGCATCAATGAATCCTTTACCCATGAGGATTTTATGATAGGCAGCCCGGATTTGGACATTGTTGCGACCACATATGGGGGCGAAACCATTCAGATTTTCCGAAATGGCACATGGGCCTAAACAGAGACAAGCTGATGGGGCTTTTTTGCCTGCTCCTTACTTTCCTGCGGCCTCCGGGGCGGCCAGGCCGGAGAGGCGGGCGATGCCGGGGGCGCACCAGCAATCATAGAGCCACATCACCCGGCCCACCA
>CAZRNK010000189.1:0-4617 GCA_964601435.1 uncultured Oscillospiraceae bacterium
ACATTACGGGACAGGCCATCAACATTGATGGTGGTGCCTCGATGGACTGATATACTGATATAACGCCTGCAGGACAGGGGGAGCCGCAGCTGCGGCGAGGGGGCTTCCGGCCCCCTTAACCCTCGGAGAGCCCCGACGTTTGTGGAAGCTTTGCTTCCGCAAATGGTACGGGGTACTTAATCCGGATTAAGTGATTGACTGGCCGGCCCTTCCGCGCTATCATTGAGGCGGGAGGTGACAAAATGAGTGGCAAAGGGACACGGGCGTCTGTCCATAACGGGCGGGCGGGAAAGAGCGGGGTTTTCTCCGCAAAGCACAATGACCGGCAGTTTGACACATCGACCACAGACCATATCGACCCGGCTTTGACGGATCAGAACAGGAACATCCGTTTCGGCGGCGACTACGGGGCTGCCACCAATGAGGAGCACGAGCTGGCGTTCTATCAGGATCACTTCGCCAAAAGCCTGGAGCGGAAAAACGCCGGTTACAAAGCCAAGGGCAAGCCTGGCCAGATCAAAACCATGGAACAATACTACAGATCGGTCAGGAGCTGCCCGGAGGAGACCCTCTACACGGTCGGCAAGGACATAGACCCGCAGCTTCTCTGGGAAATTTATCTGGATCATCAGGAATGGAAAGCCCAACAGTTTCCCCAGTGTCGGACCCTGGACGCAGCGCTCCATGTTGACGAGCCGGACGCCATGCCTCATATCCATGAGCGGTCTGTTTGGATCGGGCACGACGCAAAGGACATGGAGGTGGTCGGGCAGGCGAAAGCCCTGTCTGAGATGGGCGTTCTGCCTCCGGAGCCCGGCAAAAAGTATGGCAAGTACAATAACGCCAAGCAGACATATTCCCGCTTATGCCGGGAGCATTTCATCAATGCGTGCCAGGAACATGGCCTGAGAATCATAGTTGAGCCGCTGCCGCCCGATAAGGTCGGCCTGGAATTGACGGAATATAAAATCCAACATTCCCAGGAGCGTCTTGAGGAAGCCAACAGGCAAGTCTCTGAGGCCGATAGAGAGCTTAAAACGCTCCAAGAGGACAAATATACCTTGGAGGGGGAGAAAAACGCTTTAAAAGGCGAAATAGAGGCTCTGAAGGGGGAAAAGGAGACGCTTACCACCGAGGAGGTTAAGGCGCTCAATGGGGATAAGACCCTTTTTGGCGGCTTAAAAGGCGTGACCTATAAGGAGTTTGAGGCTTTGAAACGGACCGCCACTGCCGTGGATCGCATGACGGCCGAGCGTGATAAGGCATTGGCCAGGGCTGAGCGGGCTGAGCAGAAGGCGGACGCCGCCTATCAGGACGCCAGTCGTCAACTCCAAGAAAAAATCCAGGAAGTGGAAGCGGACAGGCCCAGCACAAAGATGCGGATGGAGAATCTCCAACTCCAGGCGGAAAACAAGCGTTTGAAAGCTAAGCTGGCCAGCCTTCAGGGCACAATTCGCCATTTATTGCAAATTATCGAGGAAAAGCTGCCTGGGATATACGAGATCATCATGCAGCGCAAGCATTTAGACCGGCAGGAGCCGGATCGGAATCAGCAGAAACCAAAGTCAAGAGAGTTGGAACGCTGATACTTACACCGTTCTGACTCACAGAAAAGTTCGAACAAAAAAGCCAGTATTTTCAAAAGTCCGCATAAATACTGGCTTTTTTCGTCTGTATGGCTGTCCTGACACTTTATTTATCTCGATAATGCGTTCCGCATTGTATGATTTCTATGCTGTCGCCGTTGATTCTGAACACAATCCTGTTTTTCACGTCAATCCGAACACTCCAATAGCCCGCAAGGTTTCCGCTAAGTGGCTCCGGTTTTCCTGTGCATTGATATCCGTTCCGGTCAATGTCGGTCAGAAGCTTATTGATTCTCTTTAGGGTTTTCTTATCCTGTGTCTGCCAGTAAAGATATTCTTCCCACGCCTCATCCTGCCACAGCTTCCTCATTCCCCCACCTCTATCAGCTCATGCTCTTTCAAGGTGCTTTTCCCAGAACGTATATTCGCCACGCGTCTCTCCAGCTCCGTTATATTCTCCTTACTGTAAAAAGGGTCTGCAGACAGTTCAAACGGGATACGATTTTCCCTTACAACTGCCTTTAGGAAAATATTGATTGCAGTAGACATACTCATGCCTATATCATCAAGCGTTCTTTCCGCACTGCGTTTTACATCGTCATCTACCCGCAAACTAATCTGTGCCATAGATACCACTCCTTTCTCTTTTATTGTATAGCATTTATATTACTTATGCAAGTATTTTAATATACTTTTGCTTTTTTTGAGTCACTCTATAAAAATCCTACACCGTTCTGGGTAATAGAAAAGTCCGCAGGAAAAGTTGGAGGAAAAAAGCTAGTCTCACCGTCCGTTGGCCGGGCCGACCCACCGCCCCATGGGACCCGTCGCTCCCGGCCTGCGCCTGCGGCGCACCACTACAATCAGCCGCCTCCGGCGGGACAACAAAGAAAAGCCCTGGAAATTTTTCGAATATCCAGGGCTTTTCGCCTAAATATGCCAAGGTTACAAATACCGCTTGATAATGTCCGGGTTTTCAAGTGCGGTTTCAAGAATACGGCTAAGCACAGAAGTATAACCTTTTCCAAGGGACTTTGCTTTTTTTACTGCCTGTGGAGATAACCGCAGTGTAACAGTCTGTTTTTGCCGATCTGCCTTTCTCTCACTGGAAATCCTCTTAAACTCCGACAATTCCGCCTCAGAAAACTCTGGACATTCATCATCTGCACTGATCGGAAGGGTGGCGGCCCTCTGAAGCATTGCGATCTGCGCAGATGTAGGCTCTTTTGTCACATCAATATTCTTCCGCATTGTAATACGCCTCCTTTTCCCTTTTTGTGGCCAGCCTTGCTGATATAATCCGTACCGCTTTTTCTCTTTCGGTATACACAACCAGAACAACTATGGCCACGCCTCTAATTTGACCTATTGTGATATACCGATCCTCATTTATGGAATGGGCTATGTCATATCTCTCTATACGGTCAGGATCGCCGAATACAAGAGCTGCTGTGCTGAAATCCAGGCCATGCTTTGCTATGTTGACCCTTTCCTTCTCATCATCCCATTCAAACAACATTCTACTTACCTCCCACTGCTTATATGATATAAAAATGTAAGACAAAAAACAATACTTTTTGTCTTACATTTACAAGAATAACAAAAGGCCCCGGATATCCGCAATTTTCGGGGCCTCGTTTCTTGGACGCCTATCATTTTTCCTACTCATCATAGCATATCCCATCCGGCGCTTTAAGTATCCTCCGGGTTGCCCAGCTGCAACGGCAAAAATGATATAGAAAGTTAATATTAATTGATTAATATTAATTGATATGATATAATATAGCTATAAGATTATTGGGAAAGGATGACAGGTATGGCAAATTTTGCGGTAGCAGCATCGGCGGAAACTATCGAACGAGCGAATCGAGTCATGGAAGTGTACGCTCAGGAGGGGGATAAAAAAGAGGACATTCTTGTCCGGATTCTGGCTGTAGCAGAGGCAGAAGCAACAAAAGGGACGCATCCGGAGCTTGCGGGAGACCTGAAGGCAATAGACGAAACAATAGCGACCCTGATTCGGCAGATCAATGGTGTTGTTGCCGGCCAGGATAGTCAGATCAACGATCTGAAGGGCCGTATAAATACCGCCATAGAAGAAAAAAACGGGGCACTAGGGGAAGCAGCCAAGATGATTGAAGAAGCGCATTCAATACAGGCTGCTGCTGAGATCACAGTGCAGGAGCTTAAAAAAACAGTCGATACAATCAAGGAGCAGGCACAAAAGGAGGTTGACCAGGCAAAGCATGAAGCGGAGCAGGCGCTCCGGGAACGGGATGATGCCCGGACAATAGCCGCAGAAAAATCAGCCAATAACGACCTGCTTTCCCGCCGGGTGGCCGAGTTAGAGGCAGAAGTGAAGAATTACAAGAACCTGCAGGAGGAAGTGAAGAAGCTGGCCGATGAAATCCAAAAAAAAGAATCCCAGCTGAAAGATGCCGCTCATGCCCTGAAGATGGCCGAATCGCAGGCTGTCATCGAAAAAGAGAGAGCAGTCATGGATAAAGAGAGGGAGATGCTGGAGCGAATCGGAGAGACGAATAAAGAGAATGCCCGGCTCCAAGCTCAGATCGAGCAGCTGCAGCCGGCGAAAAGACCGGCCAGAAAAACAGCAACCCAAAAAGAATAATATATAAAAGCTGTTGTACCCTGGGAGGCACTCCAGGACACAACAGCTTTTATATCAGCAAATACCGTTTTCAACACTTACCATTGTATTCTTTTCTTTGTTGTCCCGCCGGAGGCGGCTGATTGTAGTGGTGCGCCGCAGGCGCAGGCCGGGCGCGACGGATCCCATGGGGCGGTGGGTCGGCCCGGCCAACGGACGGTGAGATTTTGTTGAGGGAAAAAATAGCGTATTGGTGTACCGTATCACCATTACAGTTTTTCCCCTCCTGTCTGTAACAGACGTAATGTATCAATACATTTTTTTACCTTTTTGTTTTACCGCTAATCTTATCACTACAGTCTTTTCACTTTTCCTTGTCCTGCCTGCGCCTGCCCCTCTGGAGCGCATTGGAGAACTGCTCCC
>CAZRNK010000190.1:0-4575 GCA_964601435.1 uncultured Oscillospiraceae bacterium
CAGGGCCGTCCGGCGAAAATCTATGTCAAACAGTTTACCACCGCCGAAATCCCGCGGCTGTCGGGAGAACCCGCCCTTCCAGAGGGGCTAAACCCCAGGCTTCCGAAAATCAGAAGTGCAGACTTTGGAAAATCAGGTATTACAGGCTTACCGGGCAATACAGGCATGAAGAGGTGGATGCCATTCTTGACCTGATTACCGACACGCTCTGCAGCCCCTGTCCAACTATCCGCATTGGCGGCGGGGAAATCTCCATCGAGGCAATCAAAAACCAATTTTGGCGTCTGGAGCAACTCTATGGGACCAATGGGTAATGGCAGCGCCGCATTTTGCGACGCTGATTTAGCAAGTACGGCATTTGTGCCACAAATGCCCCTTGTCAGGGGGACGCCCCCTGAAACCCCACGTAACGGGAAAGGAGAAAGCCATGCGCACACGCCCCATATAGCAGAAAACCCGGTTCCAGATAGGGCATAGGTAGCGACAGCCCTGGTGCTTCAGCGCCCGTTTCGGAGCTTGTGTATATTTGTAATACTGGTGCGAGACGCTCCGCCGTCCAGTATCCCTGCAGTACTGACTGCCGCTTTCGGAATCCTGCGTATTTTTTTAAATCAGGAGCAGGAAAAGGGAGCCGGGCATTCACAGTACAGGAGCTTGAATCTGGTATCCCCCGGTTTTCCCTTTGTGGGAAACCGGGGGATACATGTACTTGACATGTCGCCCTTCCTGTTTTTCAGCGGCGAGGAACGGGCTGGAGGCAGGCCAAAGTACCCGGACTCATGGACTGTCCGTATCTGCCGCCGCTGTTTGCTCTGCAGGGAGCAGCGGCAACAGGTCCGGGCGGGCGGCCTCCAGCAGCAGAATGTTGCACAGCAGTGTCTGTGCCTGCCTGTCGTCCTGGAAATCAATTTCAAACAGCTCCCGAATCTTTGCGAGGCGATAAAAAAGTGTGTTTTGGTGGAGGGACAGCAGTTGGATGCTTTTCCGGTTGTTTTGGCCAGATAACAGATATGCTTGTATTGTTTTTAAATACTGGGTGCCGTGGGCCTCGTCGAAGTCAATCATCTTGACAATGGCCGGGTGCAGAAATGTTTCCACCTGATATTGGCTGATTGCCGGAATAAAAAACTGCAGCGGCGCCAATTGCGCAAAGTCGAAAAACAGTGCCGTTGGGTTGAGATGGCGGCCGAGCCGCGCGGTCAGCAATGCCTGTTGATACATCGTACATAATTGAATCAGGCTTCCGGAAAAGGGCGCTGAACATCCGATGACGACGCTGCACGAGCGCATAAAGCGGAGAATATTTTCATACTCCTCTTGCGTCAATTCTCCCATCAGCGTTACAATATTCCCCTCATAGGAGATGCTGAGGATGTTTTGAGACAGTCTTTCAAGCTGGCTGATATAAAATGGAATGAAATCCTCTTGTCGAGCGTCCTCCTCCAGCAGCGTTATCAGCAGTTTGTGCGTGCCGCGCAGAGAATGCTCTAAATCTTTTGCCTGCCCCTGCAGCACATCCTCTGGCCCGTCACCCTTGAGCAGCGAGCGGAACTGGTGCTGCATCCGCTTGACATCCAGCGGTTTCCACCGATGTGTTTTGATGCATTCTGCCGCTGCTGCCCGGAGCAGCAATTCCAGGACAAGCACCTCCTCATTTGAGACGGTTTCCTTTGGAACGTGGAAATAGACTTGCGCCGCCATTTGGTTGGCGACCCGCACAGTCATGCAAACCTGCAGGGGATATTGCTGGTTCTCCCCGGGAATCACCTGAATAGGATTTCCGTCCGGATTATAGATTTTGTGCATGACATTCTGAAATTGGGGAAACAAATCCGGATGCACCCGGGGATTGGCGAGCAGCGCGTTGTACCAGACGGAATCGATAGGCTCGTCTGGTATTTGGATGAGGACATTGGCAGAGTTGTCGCCGACGATGACAGGCCACCCCAATAGCTGGTAGGCCGCCTGAAACAGTGCATAAAATGGGTTGTTTCGACACATTGCATCGAAAAAGGCTGCTTTGGCCTCTGCAATCAGATTGCGCTCCACGCCGTTTCCTCCTTTGAAATACTCGATATTCTTATTATACAACAGACTGG
The DNA here is from genome assembly GCA_964601435.1 of uncultured Oscillospiraceae bacterium. Taxonomy (GTDB): domain Bacteria; phylum Bacillota; class Clostridia; order Oscillospirales; family Oscillospiraceae; genus CAZRNK01. The sequence continues at coordinate 2,100 of CAZRNK010000190.1, forward strand.
CGACTGGGTAAAGCAGAACCCGGAACATTGGATTATGGCCGCCTATGTGGCAAAGCACCAAAATAATTTTTAATTTTGGTACTTTGCCACATAGGCATTTTTACAGGGAGGAGCTATAATTTCACAAAAAAATCGTTTCCATGAGCAGGAGGTTCCCGAGTGCATACCTATATTTTGTGCATCAATTTTGGCTCAACGTCTACAAAACTTGCATTGTATGACGGAGATGTTGAGGTCGCATCCTGCAGCCGGACTCATTCCAAGGAAGAGCTGGCCGCGTTTCCGAATGTCAACGCCCAACTGCCCATGCGCCAGGCGTGTGTATACCAGTTCCTGCAGGAGCAGAATGTCCCGGTTTCGGCCCTTTCCGCCATTGCAGCCAGGGCGGGGGTGACCCCGCCGGTGGAGTTTGGCGCATACGCCATAAATTCGTGTATGGTGGACCGGCTGATGAACGCCCCTCTGGCTGAGCACGCCATGAATTTGTCCGCCGTGGTCGCCTATAATCTGGCCAAGGGGCTGTCGATTCCGGCCATTACATATGATTCCTGCACAACGGACCAGATGGAGCCAGTCTATAAGCTCTCCGGCATACCGGAGATTACCCGCTCCCACATGAGCCATGTGGAAAACATCCGGGCAGTGGCGTTTAAGGCGGCGAAAAGGCTGAACCGGCCCTATGAGGCGCTGAACCTGCTGGTGGCCCATCTGGGGGGCGGCATCAGTGCAACGGCGCACCAAAAGGGGCGGATTATTGACAGCATGGACAGCAATGACGGCGCCTTTTCCCCGGAGCGCGCCGGGATTCTGCCCAGCCGGCCCCTGGCCCAGCTGATATACTCCGGGACGTTTACCAAAGAGGCGCTTTTGCGCAGATTAGAGGGCGAAGGCGGTATGGCAGCCTATCTTGGAACCGCCGACGGACGGGAGGCAGAGCGCCGGATTGCTCAGGGGGATGCGTGGGCGGAGCTGGTCTACCGCGCAATGGCCGTCCAGGTGGCAAAGGAGCTGGGACAGTTGGCGACAGATTTGTCGGGAGAAGTGGACGCAATCGTCCTCACCGGCGGCCTTGCCCATTCGGCGCTGTTTACCGGCTGGGTCCGGGAGCGGGTGGCGTTCATCGCCCCGGTGCTGTGCTATCCCGGGGAATATGAGATGGAGGCGCTGGCCCTGGGCGCGCTCCGCGTCCTGAAGGGGGAGGAGCCGGTACAGGTGTACAGCGAGGAGCCGGCGCCGCCCGCGCAGCCGGAGGGGACGGGGGAGACGCAGCGATGACACAGGGCTTCCAGCTTCGCCGGTGGACGAAGGTCGTCCTCGGTACGCTTATGATGCTCCCCCTGGGGGCGCTGAACGCCTGGTCCATCTATCGGGATTACTTCTCCGCAGCCTACGGGAGCTGGGCGAACGCCGATTTGTCCTTGAATTTTACGATTTCCATGATTTGCTATTGCCTGGGCGGCTTTTTGGGCGGAAAATTGTCCAAGCGCACCTCCCACACGGTCACGGTCTGCACAGGGGGGCTCCTTATCCTGGCCGGCTACTGGGTGACCGCCGCCCTGCCCCAGGACCCGGCGGCGGCAAAAATCCTGCTGTTTGTATTTTATGGCGTGGTGGCGGGGCTCGGCCTGGGCCTGAGCTATAATGCAATTGTCTCCGGCGTCAGCGAGTGGTTCCCGGACCGGAACGGCCTGGCCACGGGGATTTTGCTGACCGGCTTTGGGCTGGGGACAATGGCGGTAGGGCAGGCGGCCGCGCTGCTGATTCCCGCCTGGGGCCTGAGCCAGGTGTTCCGGGTGTTCGGCGCCGTGTTCTGCGCCATGATGCTGCTGGGCTGCCGCGTGGTCTGTCCGCCGGATGCCTCGGTGGCGCTCCCGCCGCCGCCGGAGACTGCCAAGGCGGAGGGGCAGCGGGACTATACCACTGGGGAGATGTTCCGCCGGCCAACATTCTGGCTCTTCTTCCTATGGAATGTGCTGATGTGCGCCGCCGGCCTGATGCTGGTCAACTCCGCCGCCAATATTGCCGCCTACTATGGGACAATCGCCACGCTGGGGCTGCTGCTGTCGGTGTTTAACGGCGTGAGCCGCATCCCCTTCGGCGTCTGCATTGATTTGATAGGGCGGCGGAAAACCATGGTGCTGGCCAATTTGTGCCTGCTGCTGTCCGGCGCGATGCTGGTTGTGGGCGCCGCGGCGATGTCGCCCGCCCTGGTGATTGCCGGCATGCTGATTATGGGAATCAGCTACGGCAACTCCGTCACCATAGGGGCCCTGGTCGTGCGCCAGTTTTACGGCGGGAAATATTATGCCACAAATTTAGCCGCCATCAACTGCTGCGCAATTCCGGCCTCGATTCTGGGGCCCATGCTGGCCAGCTGGCTGCAGGAGCTGTCCGGGGGCGATTATATGACGACCTTTATCGTCGTCATGGTTTTTGCCGTGGCGGATTTGGGGATTGGATTTTTTGTCAAAAAGCC
>CAZRNK010000191.1:0-4569 GCA_964601435.1 uncultured Oscillospiraceae bacterium
ATATGTCTGAAGCACCCCCCATGAATCCTGAGATGTTCCGCAATCTCCCCCTGGACGCGGAATATGAACTCCAGATTCTCGCGCCACCGGATGTCCCGCCCCACAAGATTTTGTTTGCAGCGGAGGGGGATGCCCTCTCCGGACGCCACATCAACGAGCATGAGGACCAGGCCATGCAGGACCTCCAGCGGGAGGGCGACAACATCCGCTGGAAAGCCATGGCCGGCAGCCGCGGCGATGAGCTGTTCCAGTTCTCCATGCACCTGTTCCCCGGCGGCATCATGCTGGGCACTGCCAGGCGCTGCGATACGCCGGGATTTCAGCCGGAAAGCCCCGTTCTCTGCAGAGCAGTAAAGTAAAAAGGAGGATACAAAATGAAGAGATTATGCGTCTTGCTGCTGGCATGTGCGACTGTGCTGGCACTGTTCGCCGGCTGCACCGGCGGCACAACTGAAACCCAAACCCCCGCCACGGAGGCTCCGGCTGCAACCGAAGTCCCGGCGGCCGAGACCGCAGCTCCCGAGACAGAAACCCCCACGGAAGAACCCGATGCCGCCTATTTTCCCCTGGCAGAAACCCGGGTTCTCAGCTATTGGATGAGCTATCCGCCCATTTTCGGTGATTACGCCGAAGGCCCCAATGAGTATCTGGTATACACTGAGGCCGAGGCTCGTCTGAATGTGGAGCTGGAGTGGACTTTTGCCAACTTCATGGCCGCCACCGAGCAATTCAACATCATGATTTCTTCCGGCGACTATACGGATATGATTGCGGGGTATGAAACCTATTCCCCCTCTAGCATTGAGCAGAGTGTGGAGGACGGTATCGTTCTGGATTTGACCGAGCTCATTGCGCAATATGCTCCGGACTATGCTGCCCTGCGGCTCCAGAACGACATCACCGCCAAGACCTCCTCCACCGACGACGGTCGCCTGCTCCAGTTCTATTCCATCCAGAGTGAAGAAGGGCTGACCAATGACAAGGGGCTCTTCGTCCGACAGGACTGGCTGGATGAGTCCGGCGTAGGCGAGCTGGTAACTCTGAATGACTATGAGGAATTCCTCACCTACACCTCCCGGACCTATGGTGCGGGCCTGGCTCTGCCCTGCCAGGGCACTTGGAACTCTTCTTGCTTTGAAGGTGCTTTTGACATCATCCTTCCTTTCGGAAACACGGACAAGGGATTGTTTCATATTGATGGCGAAGTAAAATTCGGCGCCGTAGAAGAGGGTTTCCGGGAATACCTGACGCTGATGCACGAGTGGTATGAGGCGGGCCTGATTATGGACGACTTTGAGTCTGATACCGCTTCCCAAACTTCCGGCTATCCCGACGAATCAAATATTGCCTCCGGCAAGACCAGCGTTTTCTTCGGCGTTGCCAATGATTTCTCCCTGTATGAAGACCTTTGTGAAGCCGATTTAACCGCCGTTGCGTATCCTCTGGTCAGTGAAGACCAAACCCGCCATACGGCGGCCTCGCTGGGCAACGCGTCCAGCGTAGCGGGCATTTGCATCACCACCGGCTGTGAGGACCCGGAGCTGGCTGTACGCTTTGTGAACTGGTTTTATACGGAAGAGGGACAGATTCTCACCAATTACGGTGTGGAGGGCTTTACCTTCAACTATGAAGGGGATGAAATTGTCTTTACCGATGTGCTGCTGAACAACCCCGACGGCATGAGCTTGAATGTGGCCATGACCCTCTATACCGGCGGCACCTCCGGCGTCCCCATGTACATCGACAACACCAAATATGAAAAAATTTATGATGATGAGCAGTATCAGGCAAGGGTTATCTGGACGCAAAATGACGACTCTGCCTACTCTTTGGCTTCCGTTGTTCTCAATTCAGAGGAATCGGAACAGGTAAACTCCGTGTGGAGCGACATCCAGACCTACTTCTTTGAAAATTGCCTCCAGTTCATTATAGGCACCCGCAGCCTGGACGAGTTTGATGACTTCGTCCAGACCATATACAACCAGGGGCTTCAGGAAGTTCTGGATGCCTATACCTCCGCCTATGAGCGCTTTGCCAACAGATAATTCCCTAGTCTGCTAAAGGAGCGCCATACACCCCTATACAGTCTGAGGCAGGCGGGAAATCCGTCTGCCTCTGCCTAATATTGAAATGGAAAGGAGCAGTGACTGTGCGCAAAGATATCTTTACTGCCGAGGAGCTGATGGAGCGCTGGGAGGACCGGCGCGCTATCAAAAACCTCATGGGCAAATACGCAAACTGCGTCATTCTCAATCGGGAGCAGGATATCTTCGATTTGTTCTGGAGTGAACGCTCAGACATCTGCCTGGGCTTTAACGCCGGCTGGTATACCGGCCGGGCGGACGTGGCCGGCTATTACCAGGCCATGTATGCGGGCAACTGCCTGAAGGCCAAAATCATGCAGGAAATTTTCCCCCAGCACCTGGGCACGCTGTCTGACGAAGAGCTCTATGGCGTTGGCCCCTTCAAGGTCCGCCCCATCGGCTCGCAAATCATCGAGATTGCCGAGGACGGCCAGACAGCCAAGGGCATCTGGCACTGCCAGGGCGCCTATGCAGAGATTGAGGCGGCGGGGCCCGTGTCCTACTGGACCTGGGGCTATTACTGCGTGGACTTTATAAAAGAGGGCGAGGACTGGAAAATCTGGCATCTCCTCTATGTCAACGACGTGGACTCCCCCTGCGGCCAGAGCTGGGGCAAGCCCATCCAGCATTTCCCGGAGCGTCCGGAGTTTGCCGCCGTCAAGGCCTGGAAACTGCCGGAGCCCACCGTCCCCGGCCCCCTGTGGAGCTATTACCACCCGCGGCGGCCCCACACGCCGCCCCCGCGCCTGCCGGAGGAATATGACACCTTTTCCAATACCTTTAGCTACGGAATATAGAAAGGGGCGAACTGCATGAACTGGAAAAATGTCGATATTGAATCCTACTTCACCGAAGAAGAGCTGGTCGCCCGCCTCTGGGACACAGAGGACATCAAGGATTTGATGAGCCGCCGCTTTTATCTGAGCGCGGCGGAGCGCCGCCGGGAGGAGCTGACAGAGCTCTGGGTCTCCCAGCCGGAGCACATGGCCACCGCCAGCTTCGGGCGCAACTGGGGCTACTATGTGGGTATGGAGGCCATTTCCCAGTACTACGTAGTCAAACATGACCAGGAGCGCAAAGCGCACCTGAAGGCCATCGCTGCGGCGGATTCCTCTGTTGCCGACGTCCCGGAGAATCTTGGCATTGGCTGCATGAACCAGCACCCCGTCTCCACGCCCCTGGTGGAGCTCTCCGGCGACGGGAAAACCGCCCGGGGCCTGTGGTACTGCATCGCCCAGGAGACTGTCTCCAGGCCCGACGGCACCGCCCAGGCGCTCTGGGTGGCGGAGAAAATGGGTGTGGATTTTGTCAAGGAGGACGGGAAGTGGAAAATCTGGCATCTGGTCATCGCCAATGACTTCACCAACGAGGCCGGCGAGGACTTCTCCGAGCAGAGCGCCTACCTCCCCGAGGGCCAGGACCCGGTAAAGGTGGAGTTCGGCTCCCCCACCATCCCCATGCTGACCCACGACCGGGCCTTCAACTGGTGCGACAACTATCCGCCGGAGCCCAAGCCCTATTACAGCTACAGCGATGCGGAGAGCTACGGCCCCCTGGGCCACCCGGACTATCAAGGCTAAGGAGGGAGATACAATGGCAAAAACAAAGCTCAGTCTGAAGCAGCGGATTCACAACGCCCTGGGGAGCCAGGCGGTGGAGAATGTAAAGGCCTGGCACACCTATCTCCACGCCAAGGCCTGGTCCACAGAGGAATGGAGCACCTACTGGTCCAAAAGCGATGACTGCTCCTGGGCCCACGCCTTTGGCCGGATGCGGGGCTTTGCCCACATCTGGCAGGGCAGTGTCAGTGACTATGACGCCAAGGCCTGCGAAAACTATCTGGAGCTGTACCAGGTCTGGCCCGAGGTGGGCGGCAAGGACATCCGGCCCCTGCTGGAGTGCTCGGTACACACCCTGCTGACCGATGTCATCGAGGTGGCCGCCGACGGGAAGACCGCCCGGGGCTCCTTCATCACCCCCGGCCTGATTCACAGCCGGCTCAATCCCAATAAAAAGCTCCAGTGCGGCGTCCTCTGGGAGCGCTACGGCTCCGACTTCATCTGTGAGGACGGCCAGTGGAAATATCTCCACGAGCAGGTCTGCCCCGACATCAACTGCCGTCTGGACACCGGCAACTGGGCCCAGGACGGCTATGAGCGTCTCCTGAACCCCCCGCCGCCCCGGAACTTTCCCGGCCCCGCGATTATCGACGACCCCGGCCCCCTCCACAAGGACTATACGCCGGTGCAGCCGCCCCAGAATACCGTCCCCTGGCCGGAGCCCTATGAGACGCTGGACGACGACAACACCTATACCAAGAAAAAATAGCGCTTTCTAACCGTAACTCAGCCAATTTTTCCTCTCCTGGGCGCCCCGCATTCAGCAAGCAGCGGGGCGCCCTTTTTCTTCCCGAAAGTATAGGCATCCCCCAAAGGACCACGGATTGGGTGTACCAAAAACAGAAGGAGGGGAAATGGCATGAAGG
>CAZRNK010000192.1:0-4568 GCA_964601435.1 uncultured Oscillospiraceae bacterium
TGGCCTGTTCTTTTGGTTCCTTTTCTTGCAGGGGCAAGAAAAGGAACGCCTTATGTCCCCTTTGCAAAGGAGAAAAATGTTCTTTTGGTTCCATTTCTTGGGTACCAAGAAAAGGGCTTCCCTATCTTTTATCACTGGGAGAGCTCATCAGTGAGCCGCAGGATTTCCGGAGCCAGCTTTTGCCGCTGTTTTTTTGTAATATAGTTATACAGCGGTGCGGCGGCGATAATGCCCGCAATGCCGACAATGCCGATGATAATGCCGGGAATAAACATCGTCTGCGTCCAGACCATGGTGCAGCACATGCCAAAGCCCATCAGCAGCGTGCTGAGCACGCCCACGGTGATGGAGATAATTTTTCCGGGGCGCACAGCGCTGGCATCCAGACGGCGGAGCTGCTCCATTTTATCCACCGACTTGGGCGTAGGCGCATATTTTTCCCGGATTTCCCGGATTTCTTCCTGTTGCCGGGCATTATAGCTGAAATGAAAGGTATCTCTGTTCTCGTTCATGGCGAGTACCTCCTGTTGAAATTTCCTGTTTCTATGGCAGCTTCCCCCGCCGGGCGGGGAAAGGTACAAGTCGGGTTCGGACTCAGGCATCCGGACTGTTTTTGGGGCCGTCTCCCGCCGGAGCTGCCGGGTGGCGCGCACAATCATATAAATGGCCATTGCCAGCACCACGGCGCACACGGCGCCGCCGGAGATGCTGACCATAATGGTGCGGAAATTGTCCTGGTTGTTATCAAACTGGCCAATCATAGCCGTCTCCAGCGAGAGCATGGAAACCAGCGCCGCCGTCAGGCTGATGACCTTGGCCGCCGACAAAACGGGGCTGCCCCGGCGGCGGTATTTTACCACGTTGACAATGGCAGAGATGGTAATATAAAAGGTATAGGCCGCCATGGCGTAAATCAGCAGTCCGGGGTAGGAAAAGCCCCGGTTTTCCGTAACCATCAGCACCACAATGCCCACCAGGGCTTCGTTCATAATCAGCAGCATGATGCCGCAGAGCCGGTAGGGGCGCAGCTCTGCGGTAATGTCTGTCCCCAGGGACTTGCGGTGGACATAGCGGACCAGAAGGGTCCGCATAACGGAGAGAACGACATAATAAAAAGCCAGGGTGACAAACCAGACAGTGCGGTAGCGCAGGCCGGAGAACAAATTCAGGGCCACATACAGGACGTTTACCAGCAGCCCGCCGTGGAGGGTGATTTCCGAGCGGAAAAATTCATCGCCCAGGAGCCGCGTGCCCAGGGACGTGGCGCGGATTTTCCGGAGGAGCGGGAAGTTTTCCCACCCCGTTTTTGCCCCTTTTACGATGCGGGGAAAGCCCGTCACCAGGATGATGAGGGCATAGGCCGAGAGAAGATAGGAAAAATAGGTGAGAAAGCCCTGTTCCCCCATGCTGAGCATGACAAATACAAAGGCCAGGGAGGGGACGGCGATGAGCAGCGTCAGCCATGGCGGCAGAAAGAAGAGCTTTTTCAGGATTTCTTTAAGTTTCGTCATGGTGCGCCCTCCTGAGGGTGACGGTAAAGGTGCTGCCCTTGCCCACCTCGCTGCTGACCGAGATGCTGCCGCCGACAATGTCGATGACCCGTTTGACAAGGGCCAGCCCCAGGCCGTTGCCCTGACTGGCATGGGAGGTGTCCCCCTGATAGAATTTTTCAAAAATATGCTTGCCCACATCCGAGGGGATGCCGCAGCCGGTGTCCGTTACCTGCACAACGGCGTCCTCCCCGTCCGTTTTCAAAGAGAGGGAGACGGTTCCCCCCGGCTCGGTGAATTTGATTGCGTTGGAAAAGAGATTGTTCCACACCAGGGAGAGCAGCTCGGCATCGGTGTTTACCAGGACGCCGTCTTCGATGTCCGTTTCGATTTCCAAGTTTTTATCCTCCCAGGCGCCTTCAAAGGTGAGGAGGCATTCACAGAGCTGCTCGCCCAAATCATAGCACGCCACCGCCGGATAGATTTGCTGATTTTCCAGCTTGTTGAGTTTCAGAATGTTGGTAATCAGGTTGGCCAGGCGCCGGGAGGCGTCGGTTATCGCCTTGGCGTATTCCAGGCGCTTTTCCTCCGGCAGAGACGGCTGCTGGAGCATGGTGCCGTAGTTCTGGATAACAGACAGCGGCGTCTTGAGTTCGTGGGAGACATTGGCGATGAAGTCTGTGCGCAGTGTCTCCATGCTGGAGAGCTCATCTGCCATGCGGTTGAAATAGTCGGCGATGATGTTAAATCCGCTGAAGCGGTCCATACTGTGCATCGGCGGAATCCGGGCGGAGAAATCCCCCTCCATCATCCGGCTGGCCGCCCGGACAATCATCCGGACAGGTCGATCTATCATGAACCGGCGCCGGATGCCGTCAATTATAGTACACAGCAGGCTCAGCAGCAGCACGTTGAGAAAGGTAATCTTGGCCGCCTGTTCGATGTGGCTCTGCGTCAGGACAAGGCCAGTGGACCTGGTCACCATATTGAGGAACAGCACCAGACAGCAGGTGATGACAAAGGCCATCAGCAGGAAAAAGATGAGATAGCGGCGGAGAGAAAATACCCAGCGCAGGCCTTTCGCTTTTTCCCGAAGCTCTTTCATTTCAATACCGCCTTGTACCCCAGCCCGTGGACAGTAACAATCTCAAAGTCCTTGCAGGCGGAGAATTTGTCCCGCAGCTTGGTGATATAGACATCCACGGTGCGGGGGCCGGAGGAAGAGGCGCTGTCCCAGAATTCGTCCATCAGCTGGGAGCGGGTAAAGGTTTTTTTCGGATAGGACAGCAGCTTATAAATGAGGTTGAATTCCCGGACGGTCAGGGGGATTTCCTCGCCGTTCAGATATGCGGTGTGCTCGTCGGCGTCCAGAATCAGGCTGCCCACTTCCAGCCGGCGGCTGTTGGCAATTTTGGCCCGGCGCAGCAGAGCCTCCACATGCAGCAGTAGCTCATCTAAGTCCACAGGCTTGACCATATAGTCGTCAATGCCGACCTTGAAGCCCCGCTGTTTGGCGGAGAAATCGTCCCGGGCCGTCATAAACAAAATGGGGATGTCCTCATTCTGTTCCCGGATTGTCCGGGCAAATTCAAAGCCGTCAATGCCCGGCATCATGATGTCGGAGATAATCAGGTCAAAGAGAGTGCCGCCGTACATAGCGTCATAGGCTGCGGTGGCATCCAGGCACCCTACGGTCTCATAACCGTTCTGATTCAAATAGGCACAGACTGTGTGGTTGAGCTCCTTGTCGTCCTCTACGATTAGCAGTTTGAACATAGCGGACGCACCTCCCCTTCTGATAGCATCACTCTTTTTATACCATGAATATGTTAAGAAAATATTACATTTCAACCCTGAGATAAAAAACGGATGAAAACAGGGAGAGGAAACCTTTGCCTCTCCCTGTATGCGGGGCAGCTTTATTTGCCGTCGTGGGGGTGGACGCCCTCTGCCAGGCGGGCTTTTGCCTCCTCCACGCTTTCGCCTTCCCGGGTGAAGAGTTTTTCCACGAACTTGTCTGATACCTTATTGAAGCCGCCCACTACGGCGTCTTCAATTTTCTGATAGGTGCCCACCACGGTGTCCTCCACCTTCTGATAGCCGCTGACTACGCCATGCTCTACCTTCTTGTAGCCGCTGACCACACCGTCTTCAACCTTCTTCATGCCGTCTGCTACACTCATTGTACTATGCTCCTTTCGCATTTTTATACGGATTTGAATTTAATAAAAGATTTTGTCTGATTTATGGAACTTGTCGAATACATACGCGCCGGCGGCAGCCAGGCCGGCCAGGGCCGCCAGGGCGGACAATACGGAGATAATCATTTTCGCCATCTTTTTCTATCCTCCTTATTTCAGTCCCTTTACCAAAGGAATCAGGCACAGCAGCGCCACGATGCCCACAATGCCGACGATAACGCCGGGAATCATCAGGTTCCAGACCATAACCATGCACATGCCCACGCCTAGGACGATGGCCCCGAACACTCCCAGCAGCGTGCTGCCGATGGCCCGGCCATTAAAGACGAAGGCCGGCTTGCCGTCCATCTTCCGGCGCACAAGAATCATGGCCAGCAAAATGACAGCCCCGATGACGCCCACGACAATGCCCGGTGTAAAGGCATTCCACTCGCTGATTAAGGCCATGCACATCCCCAGGGCAAACAGGATGCCGCCCACTGTGCTCATAATCAAAGTGATAAAATCCTTCTTCTTCAACGCAGATACCCTCCAGTTGTTTTTTGTTTTATGGTGTTTTCACCTGATGATTGTATTGTAGCTGCCGTCTATTTTTGAAATGCTTACTTTTTGTTTGCGAATTATTAAAAATCGGGATTTCACCGGGCAATTAAAGGGTTTCAAACTTTTCCCCGTACTTCACCTCGTCGCTGTAGAGCTCCCGGGGGAGAATGTTGGGATAGGCGTGCCACTGGCGGATGGACATGGTGCCCCGGCCCCCAGTCAGGGTTTTGACCCGGCCGTCATGATAGGTGAAGGTGCCCTCTACGGAATCAAAAATCAATGTGGCCACCGGGTTGTCCGGGACCTGGAAGGTAACGCCCCAGGTGTGGGCGTT